>CAYFYG010000247.1:0-19484 GCA_964347225.1 uncultured Dehalococcoidia bacterium
CGGCTCATTACGACACCGCCATCGCCCAATACCTGCGGACGGAAGAGGGCTTCTCCGAGCGCATGACCGTGGCCCTGGACAAGGCGCTGGACCTCCGCTACGGGGAGAACCCCCACCAGCGGGCCGCCCTCTACCGCGAGCGACGGGTCGGCCTCCCCGGTGGCGGCATCGTCGCCGCCGAGAAGCTGCACGGGCTCGACCTCTCCTACATCAACGTCATGGACGCCGACGCTGCCTGGCAGGCCGTCTGGGAATTCGCCGACCCCGCGATCGTCATCGTCAAGCACGCTAACCCCTGCGGCATCGCCACCCACTCAGACATCGCTGAGGCGTACCGCCGGGCCTTCGATTCCGACCCGATATCGCCGTTCGGGGGGATCATCGCCGCCAACAGAACCGTGACGGAGGACATGGTCGCCGCCATGAAAGGCATGCGCTACGATGTCATCGTCGCTACCGACTACGAGGAGGCGGCCCTGGAGCGCCTGCGCAAGCGCCGCGACCTCCGTATCCTCCGCATGCCCGAAGGAGCCCCGGCCCAGGCCTGGGACTACCGCCGCGTCGTCGGCGGTGCCTTGGTTCAGGAGAGCGACCACTACCCGGACGATGAGATGGAGCTGCGCGTGGCCACAAAGCGGGCGCCTACTGCCGCGGAGCTGGCGCAACTGCGCTTCGCCTGGAAGGCCGTGAAGCACGTCAAGTCCAACGCCGTCCTCGTCGCCAAGGACGGGGCCACCGTGGGCATCGGCGGCGGACAGCAGAATCGCAAGGCCCCGGTGGAGATCGCGCTGCGCCTCGCCGGCGAGAAGGCGAAGGGTGCTGTCTTGGCTTCGGACGCCTTCTTCCCCTTCGCCCGCGACGATGCCGTGGAGATGGCCTGTGGCGCTGGCGTCACCGCCATCATCCAGCCCGGCGGTGCCATCCGCGACTCGGAGGCGACCGAGGTGTGCGACGAGTACGGCGTGGCCATGGTGCTCACCGGCGTGCGCCACTTCCGGCACTAACCTTGGCCGCCAAGCGCAGCATCGACCGACTCCCGGAGCTCGTAGCCGCGCTGGCCCCCGCTGACCGAGAGCTGTTCCAGCGGCTGTTCCGCCTGACCGCGAGCGAGGGCCGCCTGCAGGTGCCCAAGACCATGCACGACTGGGTGGAGGCGCGTTTCGGCGGCGTGGAGGAGGTGGAGCGGCAGAGGCTGGTTCGGGTGGCCAACCGCTGGACGGGGGAGGAGACCGCCTTCAACCCGCTGCGGGGCCGTCGCCCGCGGCAGAGGAAGGCGCCCAGCCCCAAGCGGGACGCTGGTGACCCCCTGGCCCGACCACTGGAGCTGACACCGGAGGACGTCTTCGGCCGCATCCAGGGGGAGCACTGTGTGACGGCGGCCAACGTGGCCAAGGCAGTCGGCTGGCACGGGGTAATCATCTTCCGGGAACCCGACCCGCTGGCCTTCACCCTGGAGTCTTTGCGGGACTGCCTGGAGACGGCCCGCCGCTGGTGGCGTGCCGTCCATGACCGCGACAGCGAGGCGGTCTACCCGCTGCTGTTCTGGAACTGCGGGGCGCCGGCGGGGGCGTCCCTGCGCCACGCCCACGCCCAGGTGATGGTGGCCCGCGGCACCCACTTCGGCGGCATCGAGCGCCTGCGGGCCGCGGCCCAGGGCTATCGCGAGACCCACGGCTCGGACTACTTCCGCGACCTCGTCCGTGTCCACGCTGCCTTGGGCTGCGCCTTCACTCGCGAAGGCGTCGCCGTCTTGGCCTTGCTGGTGCCGATCAAGGAGCGGGAAGTCGTCCTGGTAGCACCCGCGCCCGCGCATGGGCTGGCTGACGCCCTGCACGCTGTCCTCGACTGCTACCGCAATCGACTTGCCGTGCGCTCCTTCAATCTGGCGCTGTTCGGTCCGCCCTTGGCGGCTACAGAGGACGATTGGCGGGGGTTCCCTCTGGTGGTTCGATTGGTGGAGCGCAGCGGTTCCGGTGGCGCGACGTCCGATATCGGCGGCATGGAGCTGTTTGCAGCCAGCATCGTCTCCCATGACCCGTTCGAACTGGCGGCGGCGTTGGCCCCTTCACCGTAAGGACAACGAGCGGTGAGGGAGGCGGAGCGGCGTGCTGATTCTCTTGACATTAAGTAGCAGTGACTTGAAACTATTTGGTGGCGATGCTTGGCCCGCCTTGCTGACAACTTCGCGCCCGTTATAGCGGCGGTCCTCGCTCTTGGGCGGGCTCGGGAGGAAGGACCAGTCGATCATGCCCCCGCTGGATATCCTCTTCCGCCAGGTGCCGGAAGGGATGGAGTTCATCGTCGTCCTACTCGCTGTTCTGGGCTCACTGGCGATCATGGTGCTGTTTGGCGCTTGGTGGTCTCGGTGAGGAGAGGATAGATGTCGACAGCGGAAGAGCCGGGCAGGCCGCGAAACTGGCAGGAACGGCTTCAGCTCCTACAAGACCGCCTATACGATAGGCTATTCCACAACTATATCTGGCAGTCCGTCTTCCGTTCCGGCTACCCCAATACTCCCCGCAACCAGATGCTGGTGATCGCCACCAACGTCTTTCTTCACCTCCACCCCACCCGCCTCCAGCGCACGCACGTGAAGGTCACCCACACGTACTGTCTCGGCGGCCTCACCTTCTTCATGTTCATCATCCTCACCGTCACCGGTGTGCTGCTCATGTTCTACTACGTCCCCGATGTGAACCGGGCCTATCAGGACATCGCCGCCCTGGAGACGAACATAAGGTTTGGGCTCCTCATGCGGAACCTGCACCGCTGGACGGCCCACGCCATGGTGATCCTGCTGTTCCTGCACATGATGCGGGTGTTCTACACGGGTGCCTACAAACCGCCGCGCGAGTTCAACTGGGTGGTGGGCGTGACCCTGCTCATCCTGACCCTGCTCCTGAGCTTCACTGGCTACCTGCTACCGTGGGATCAGCTTGCATTGTGGGCGGTGACCGTCGGCCACAACATCGGCGGCTCCACCCCCTATCTGGAGGACGAGGTGCAGACGGTGCTGTTCGGCGGGCTCGAGATCGGGCAGCCGGCGCTCATCCGCTTCTACACCTTGCACGTCCTGGGGCTGCCCCTGTTGGCGGCGATCATGATGGCGGTCCACTTTTGGCGTGTCCGCCGTGACGGCGGCATGGCGCGGCCGCTCTAGGGGTCTGGGACGAAGGTATGGCCGTAGACGCCCAACGACAGGCGGCCGCTGCGCCGGCTAGGCCCCGGCCCAAGCGTGAGCGCGAGGAGGAGGTGCTGGTCTGGCCCGATCTGGTGTTCACCGAGTTCATCGCCGCGACCCTGTTCACCATTACCTTTCTCATCGTCTCGGTGTTCATCAACGCGCCGCTGCTCAACCGTGCAAACCTGAACGTGACCCCCGAACCGTCCAAAGCGCCCTGGTACTTCCTTAACCTCCAGGAGCTCCTCCTGCACATGCACCCAGCCTGGGGTGGCGTGCTGGTGCCCACCATCGCCCTAATCTTCTTCGCTGTAATACCCTACATCGACCGTAGCAACCACATGCAGGGCTTGTGGTTCGGCACCAAGTACTCCGTGCGCCTGACGGTCATCGCTGCCGTCTATGCCCTGGTCGTCAGCTTCGGCCTCGTCGCCGTCGACGCCGGCGACACCACCGGCACCGAGCGCCTCACTCGCTGGATTCCAGCCTGCTCTGAGGATGCCGTCCACGCCGCCTGGCCCTGCCTCCGGGATGAGCCGGGTGCCGAGCACAAGGGCATCATCTCTACAAAGGACTTCTCCAAGCGCCTGGAGTTCTCCGTCGGCCACCTGGACTGGCCGGAGGACTTCTCCCGCGTACCCTGGCCGTTCAACAGGGAAAACGAAGACGGCTGGTCGATAACGGACCCCAAAGGTTGGGGGGATTGGAACCTGAGCGGCATCGGGCTGGGAAACATCCATGGTTGGGGAGATGAACATCTCAACATCCCCAGCGCCGTGGCCGAGCAGGTGATCCCTCTTGGCGCCATCGCCTTTTTCGCCGCGCTCATAGTCTACGTCTTCTTCCGTCTGGGCTGGTTGCGGACGAGGCGGGACGTGATGATCGTGATGTTCACTGGGGTGATGGCGGGCTATCTGGCCCTGACCCTGGTCGGCAGCTTCTTGCGTGGTCCGGGGGCAGACCTGATACCGCCCTGGGACATCAAGGTGGACGAAGGATAGGGAGAGGTGACACGACATGGAATCTGAGGGTGGGCACCCGCAGGAAAAAGGCACGGGGCAGCAGCCGGAGGCTGGGGTGCGGGGTGACCAACCAGCGCCTCGGCAGACCGTCGACACGCCGGTGGCCAAGCCGGTGCGGCAGCGCCCGATCCTAACCAGACGGCTGTTCATACTGGGGGGCTTCTGGAGCACCCTCAGCCTGGCCCTGGTAGGGCTTGTCGGCCCCTCCCTGGACTTCACCTGGACCCGGGATCCGGCCGGTGCCGCCCGTGCGGTGCGCGTGCCCAAAGAGCGCATCCCCAAGCCGGGGGATGACCCCGTGCGCATCCCCGAGGGCAGGTTCTTCCTGGTCAACCTGGAGCCCGGGGTCACTCCCACCGGAGAGGAGACGCCGGGTGGGCTTCTCGCGCTGTGGCAAAAGTGCCCTCACTTGGGGTGCACTGTGCCCTGGCGGCCTGACTTCACCTTCGGGGGCCGCACCGGCTGGTTCCGCTGCCCCTGCCACGGTTCCACTTTCACCAAGGAGGGCGGCATCCTCGTCTTCGGCCCGTCCTCCCGACCGATGGACCGCTTCTCGGTGGAGGTGCAGGAGGACGGTTCCGTAGTCGTTACCACCGGTGTATCTGAGGCGGAGAAGGGCAGCCCCGATAACCCGTCCAGGACCGTCTCCTACCAAGCCTAGGGGTTTGACGACAGGGAAAGGAGAAGCGACCGCAGTCCGATGAACACCAGCAAGCAGGTCAACGTGATGATCGGGCTGCTGTTCGTGTTCCTCGTGGGCACCTTGCTCTACTGGATGTGGGACGCGGGCATCGGCCCTGTCGGCGCCCGAGGCGACGACGCGGAGCAGCGTCAGATCCTTGAGAACGCAGAACGCGGCGGGGCAGTGTTCGCGGAGAACTGCCGCGCCTGTCACGGCATGAGAGGGCTGGCCGCACAGGAGAGCGTGGAGCTGCCGGGCCTCCCTCTCAATACACAGTTGAACCGGCCCGTAGACCCTGAGACCGGCCTGGTCGACGTCGGTGAGCTGACTACCCGGCAGAGTATCGTCCGGGACACCATCACCTGTGGTCGTGTGGGCACCCTCATGCCCACCTGGGCGGAGAGCCAAAACGGCCCTCTTAACGACTTCCTCATCCAGCAATTGGTCACCCTCGTCACCGGCGCCACGCCGGGCCTCGATCTCCCCGACGATCCCAACGCCGTCAGCGAGCGCGGCTGGGAAGCGGCTGCCGAAGCGGCTAACGAGGCTGACCTCTTGGAAGGCAAGCAGCTCACCCGCTCCATCGGCCCTGAGGATACTGTCTTGGTCCTCACGGATGCCCAGGAGCTCACCGTGGGCGGCCTCCTCCGCATCGATGGCGAGGTAGTGCTGCTCGTAGATGCTCCAGCCAGCGGTAGCCTTCTGGAAGACGTTACCGCCGACCAGACCGACCTGCCCGTGGAGGGAGCAGGCGATCTGTTCCGCAGTGAGGACATCGTCCAGATTGGATCGGAGCGCATGCGGGTTATCTCAGCCTCCGGCGACACCCTCCGCGTAGAGCGCGCGCTCGAAGGCACCGAAGCCAGAGCATATCGAGTGACGGCCACAGTGTTCGAGCCCGGTGACCAGATACTGGTGGAGCGGGCAGCCTTCGGCACACAAGCCCAGGAGCACGAAGAGGGGGCCCAGCTCTATGGCAGCCCCCTGGAACCGCCCACCGGCCCGCTCACTGGTGAGGATGGTACCCCGCCCTGCGGTCAGCGGGCTCCTGTCGCCACGGCGACACCGTCTCCATCCCCGACACCTGCTCCCTAACGGCCTCACGTCCATCCCTGTTGGGGGCAAGGTGCCGATGGAGAATGGGTGACAACGCTACACAGTGGTCGCTGCCGCTCTCGTGCAATCCGGAAGCTCGTCTGCGCCGTTGTAACCGATAGAAGCCCTTTGGGTCAGGAGGTGGCGCACTTGTCCATTTTGTCCGTTTTCCCTAACCGAACGTTCCTGGTGCCGCTGGTGATCGGCACATCCCTGCTGGTGGCGGCCGCCTGCGGTGATGGCGGCGACGACGGTGGGACCGCCGACGCCGGCCGAACCCCGCCCGCCGAGGATACCCCCGTCGCTGAACAGACGCCTGCGGGCGGCGGCGCGACGGCGGAGATCAGCATGATCCCCACCCTCCAGTTCGACACGGCGGAGCTGTCCATCGCCGCTGACACGGACGTGACCATCACCGTCGATAACACTGATACCGGTATCTCCCACAACTTCGCCGTCTACACGAGTCGAGACGCTGCCGAGAGCGGCGAGGAGGCGCTCGCCGCCACCGGGATCTGTACCGCTCCCTGCACTGATACGGTGACCCTCAACCTTAGCGCCGGCGAGTATTTCTTCCGCTGCGAGGTGCACCCGGCCCAGATGACTGGGACCCTCGTCGGCAGGTAGATTCGGTTGACGTTTGTGTAACGGTTGCGCTATATTCGCCGCTGGGCGTGCCGAAGGGTAGGACTCATGCCTTCGGGGAGGATGACAAGCAGTGGCTAACCAGGTAGGCAAGCGCTACCAGTGCACGAAGTGCGGCGCCGAAATGATCGTCACCAAGGGCGGCGAAGGCAGCCTGAGCTGCTGCGATCAGCCGATGCAGCAGAAGCAGTAGGGAGTGACAAGCCGTGACCAACCAGCTAGGTAAGCGATTCCAGTGCGAGTCCTGCGGCACCGAGGTGCTGTGCATCAAGGCCAGCGAGGGCTCTGTCGTCTGTTGCGGCAAGCCGATGGAGTTGATACAGCCCAAGGTGCTGCCCTCGGCCGACTAAGGCTGCCGGTCGCTATCCTCTGGCGTCCGGTCCTCTCTTAGACTTGGGTCGGCGCTCGCCTTCCTTTTCGGCCGGGAACAGACTCTCACCCAGCGGCGCCACCTGGCCCAGAGTGCTGCCGCCAACCTCCCCTGACTCCTCGTAGTTGCGAAGATACTCTTCGCTCACGAAGAACATTCATATACAGAAGCCGTCCCGGGCTATGTCCTCGTGGTGCCGCTCGCAGGGGCAGATCTTCTTGCGATCCTCATCAGGATCGCCGGACAGCGTCATTCAAGGGCAGAACAGACGGCCGTGGTTGACCAGGTTCTTAGCCAGCCCCTTCTGCACCTCCTCCACGACCTCGGACATGGGGAAGAACTGATACGGGCCCTTCTCCACGTAGCGTTCTGACATGCGCTTGGCGCGGGCCAGCGCCTCCTCGAAGGCGATCTCCTTAGCCATCGCAACTCCTTCCGGCCTCGTCGTCGCGCTACCGTATCCAGTCTACGCCGCACGCAGCGGCGTCTTCAAACCCATATCTGCGCCGCGCTGTTGGCGGGGCCGATAGTTACGCATTTCACTTGACACTCCGTCCGGCCGACAAATACAATGGCACGCGAACGTCAATCTCACGTCTGGAGGGATGTGCTTGCCTGAAGTCAAGATCGGGGCTCACGAGAGCTTCGAGCAGGCGTTGAAGCGGTTCAACAAGCTGGTGCAGCAAACCGGTATCCTCGCTGAGGCCCGCCGGCGAGAGCACTTCGAGCCGCCCAGCGTCAGGCGCAAGAAGAAGGCCGCCGCCAAGCGCCGCAAGAGCCTCAAGAACAGCCAGCGTGGCTAGTACCACCTAGCGAGCACCTGACAGCACAGAACCCTCCATGTCCCTCAAAGAGCAACTGGCGAACGATCTTAAAGACGCCATCCGCCAGAGGGACGAAGCCCGTAAGAACGCTATCCGCATGGCTACCTGGGCGATCAAGAACGCCGAGGTGGACAAGGGGGCTGCCCTCACTGACGCCGACGTGCTGGGCATCCTCGGCAAGGGGGTCAAGCAGCGGCGCGAGAGCATCGAGGAGTTCGAGAAGGCTGGCCGGCAAGACCTGGTGGCCAAGGAGCAGGCTGAGCTAGCGGCCCTACAGGCCTACCTGCCGCCCCAGATGAGCCGCGACGAGATAGTCCAGGCTGCCCAAGAGGTCATCGCCGAAGTGGGCGCCAGCGGCCCCGCCGACAAGGGCAAGGTGATGCCCGTCCTCATCAAGCGTCTGGCCGGACGCGCCGAAGGCCGCCAGATCAACGAGGTCGTCACGGAGACCTTGGCCTCCCTCTAGCGGCTCCCATATGTTCTCCCCGAAACGCATCGCGGTCTCAGCCCGTCGTTTTTCTCAGCAGCCGCTTTTGCTATGATGGTTTGTGCCCTCCTCTGGGGGGCAGGGCAGGTATGCTAGGCAGGTACGCCAGGCGCACGGTCTCTCCCCTGCGGGCCACCCTGTTCGCGGTCGGCCTGGGCGTCGCTCTCATTTTCGTCATCTCACCCGGCGTTCCCGGCAGCGGTGAGGGTCGCGTTGAGGGCCAGGACGTCGCAGCGGCGGTGATGATATCGCTGCTCGCCGGCGGCTTCCTCGGCCTCTACCTTCACCTGTTCCAGCCGCGGGAGCTGAACACGATGGCGCGGCTGCTTATGCTCGCTCTGCTTGTCCTCGTCTGGGTCGCCGCCGCCAAGTTCTTCCTCTCCATCACCCTTCCCGACGACGAGCGGCTATACCTGTCCTACATGCTGCCGGTGGCGGCTGCGCCCATGATCATCGCCACTCTTCTTGACGCCGGCCTTGCCGTGGCGGTGGCGGCGCTGCTGGCCCTCCTCACCGCCTTCGCCGGCTTCTACCTCCCTGACGCCCGCGAGGCGCTCGTCAGGCACCCTCTGGACGCCCTTCAGATGACGACGGCCTTCCTCATGGGCGGGCTAGTGGGTATCTTCGCCGTCCACCGCGCTGAGCGCTTGAATACCTACCTGGTGGCGGGCAGCGTCGTCACCGGGGTCTCCTTCATCGTCCTCCTCTCCTTCTGGCTGCTGTCCGGCGACCGCGAGGCTGCGGACCCGGTGTGGATGATCGTGGCCACCGCTCTGGGTGGCCTTCTCACAGCCATCGTCGTCGTGGGCGCGACGGTCATCCTGGGGTTGATGTTCAGCATCACCACTCGCATGCAGCTCATGGAGCTGGCTCAGCTCAACCACCCCTTGCTGCGGCGGCTGCAGGAGCAGGCCCCAGGCACCTTCCACCACAGCGTCATCGTCGGTAACTTGGCCGAGAGAGCGGCCGATCTGGCCGGTGCCGACTCGCTGCTGGTAAGAGTGGGCTGCTACTTCCACGACATCGGCAAGATCGCCAAGCCCGTGTACTACATCGAGAACCAGGTGCAGGGTGAGAACCCCCACGACAAGCTGTCCCCTGCCTCGAGTGCCAAAGTCGTGGCTGACCACGTCCATACAGGCGTGGAACTGGCCAAGCGCCACCGCGTGCCCGCTCGGGTGCATGCCTTCGTCTCGGAGCACCACGGCACGCGCCTGGTGACCTATTTCTACCGCAAAGCGGCCGCCGACGACGCAACGACGGATCCCGGGAAGTTCCGCTACCCGGGCCCCAAGCCCCAGAGCAGGGAGACGGCCATCGTCATGCTAGCCGACTCCGTGGAGGCGGTGGTCCGTTCCAGCCGCGACCGCTCGGCAGAGCGTATCGATTCCCTGGTGGAGGCGGTCATCGCCGAGCGTGTGGCTGAGGGCCAACTGGAAGAGTGCGACCTGACTCTCCGCGATCTCAAGACCATCGCTGAATCGTTCAAGGCGACCCTGCGCGGCGTATACCACCCCCGCATCGACTACCCCGCCCCCATGGCGGCGGAGCGGGCCGCTGTCGCGGCTGTGAGCGGCTCCCCGGAGCCCCTCACCGGCCCCATGGACGGCACCGCCCCGCCCCTCGAGATCGAGCGGCCGGGGCGCTGAGCCGCCTCTCACCGGCGGCGACCTATCCGTTCGAATGTGGTTGGCGTTGCCTCTCCCAGTAGCCGCTGAGCCGGGCCAGGGCCCGCACCGCTCGCTCCACGCTCGGGAACAGGGCCAGTCCCGCCCCCGTCAGCCCCTCCCGCGCTCCTGACACCAGGCGCCACAGCCCCTCATCCCCGTAGTCGGTGGGGCCGAGGACTACGGCCAACGGTTTCTGAGTGCGTGTGCCCACCTCGACGAAACGCTGCGGTATGCGCGTCAGCAGCGCCTCCGCGTTGGGCCGCCCCAGGGCCCACGCCTCGCCCACGTTGGCCAGCAGCAGGTCGATCGAGGGGCTCTCGTCCATCCACTCCAGCACCTGCGTCCCACCCAGACCGCTGCCCGCCAGGATGGACTGGTCCACGGGGTTGGTGATCCAGCCGGCCAGGCCGGGGGCCTTCTCGCCAATGCGGCGTTCCACATCCTCCGGCAGGGGCGGGACGCTGAGCCCCAACTCCTCGCAGATGTCGGCTGTGAGCACCGACCGGCCCCCTCCTCCGCCCACCATGCCCAGACGCCTCCCGCTCCCCCGCCGCATGTATGCGAAGGCGAGGAGCATGTCTATGAACTCCTCCACCGTGCCCACAGCCAGGGCTCCCGCCTGGGTGACGGCGGCGTCCCAGACGCCCTGCTCTCCCGCCAAGGCCGCGGTGTGCGAGGCGGCGGTGCGCCATCCGGCCACGGTTCGCCCCCCCTTGAGCACCACCACCGGCTTGCGGGCCGCTGCCCTCTTCAGCGCCACCAGGAAGTGGCGGCCGTCACGGATGCCCTCTATGTAGGCTCCCACCACCGCGCTCTCCGCGTCCTCCGCGAAGTACTCCAGAAAGTCCGCCTCGGTCAGGTCCAGGCCGTTGCCGTAGCTCACCGCCTTCGAGAAGCGCAGGCCGCGCGGCCCGCCCAGGTACGTCAGCTCGAACAACAGGTTCCCGCTCTGCGATAGGAGCCCCACGCTCCCCGGTTGCCGCGGCATGTCCGCTCGGAAGGATATCCCCTGCCGGGGATAGACCAGCCCCATGCAGTTGGGGCCGATGATCCGTACCCCTTTGGCGCGGGCTCGCTGAGCCAGTTGCCGCTCCAGTTCCGCGTCTTCCTCTCGGCCCGTCTCGGAGAAGCGGCCTGTGAACAATTGAAGAGCGCGTGCCCCCTTGGCCGCGCAGTCGTCCACCAGCTCCAGCACTGCCGAGGCCGGGATGCAGCAGATGACGTAGTCGACCTCGCCGGGCACTTCCCGCAACGAGGGGAAGGCTGGCAGTCCCAGTATCTCTTCCGTGCGCGGGTTTACCGGATAGATGCGGCCGGAGTAGCCGAACTCCTGCAGCGAGCTGACGTAATCGTAGCCGGGGGTGTCACGGTTGGCCGACGCGCCCACAACCGCGATGGAGCGGGGGTGGAGGATCGCCTCTATCTCGGCGGCGATGTCGGAGCGAGCAGTTCGTGGATCGGGCATCGTCCTTCCGCTGCGACGGTCGCCGCCAGTTTAGCGGAAGGGGGAGTGGGTCTCAAGCCTGCGGGACGCCGTCGGGGCCCGTGGAGGGGGGCTCGCCGTCGCCGGAGGGTATCGCCTCCTCATCGCTCGGCGCCGGCTTCGGCCGGAAGCGGCGCCAGAGGGCGAAGCCGGTGTGCCCTGCCACGGCCACGAGAAGCAGCGCGACGCCGAGGACCAGCAGCCTGAGGAAGTCGCTGGACACATCTCCCGCCGTAGGAGAGATGGCCTCGGCTAAGGCGCCCTCCACGCCGTCCTCGCTCGCATCCTTCGTGGCCTCCTTGACGATGAGCCAGAGGACGGCGAAGGGGGCAGTGCCGACGGCGAGAGCGACCCCGGTGCTACCCAGGCGGCCAAAGCGAGTGCTGAAGAAGACCAGCGGCACAGCGGTGACCAGAACGGCTATGAAGGCGAACGTGAGGATGCTACGCACAGCGTCGTGGTTGTCCTGAGTCAGGTTAAGCAAGACCGAGAGCGGACCCAGATCTCCCTCTTCGTCTTCCCCCGCGGATCCTTGCTCGGAGGTCTCCTCGAAGTACTGCTCCGCGGCGTCCGGCCCATCGGTGTAGAGGATGTCCGCAACCCGCCCGATGACGACATCGACGGCTTCGTCATAGGAGAGGCCTTTCAGTTCGTCCCCTTTGATCGGGAGAGTGACGTCGGGTATGGTGTATTCCGCATCGGGGTTGGCGACGGCCCGGGCCTGAATCTCGTCGAACTCTTCGGCGGCGTCCTCGTCTTCCTTCCAGAAGTTGCCGACGATGCCGCTGAATGCGCCCGTGGCTGGCTCTTGCTCCGTAAGCTTGGAGACCGAGTACAAGGCGCTGGCCGCGAGGATGCTGATCACGCAGGCCAGGCCGAACACCCACTTGAAATCGACCTGCCAGGAACGTGGCGAGGCCGGGCTGACCAACCACTTGAAGACCACGTGCCAGGGACGTCTCATATCTAAGCCTCCTCAGCAGGCGATGCCCAAACCGCGACCCATTATACGCTTGCGGGAGAACGTGACGTTACACACGGTTTCTGGTGTGGTATAAAGTGCGCAGAAATGCCACTTCGCTTCGCCGTCGTCGTATTTCCCGGTACCTGGAGCGACCACGACACTCATTACGGGCTGTCCAACGTGCTGGGCCAGGATGCGGACCTCGTCTGGCACCGGCAGCGTGACCTCTCCCGCTATGACGTGGTAATACTGCCGGGCGGTTTCTCCTACGGTGACTACCTTCGCGCGGGGTCGATCGCCCGCTTCTCACCGGTGATGGAGGCAGTGGCCGCCCACGCCGGGGCGGGCAAGCCCCTCATCGGTATCTGCAACGGCTTCCAGGTCCTGTGCGAGGCGCACCTCTTGCCCGGCGCCCTCATGCGTAACGATTCCCTCCAGTACCGCTGCGTCTGGGTGAACCTGCGCGTGGAGAACGCCGAGACGCCGTTCACGCGGGCCTGTCGGCCCGGTCAGATACTGCGGGTGCCCATCTCCCACGGCGAGGGGCGCTACGTGGCCGACGAGGAGGTGCTGGGCGAACTGGAGTCCTCCGGTCGCGTGGCGTTCCGTTACTGCACCGCCGAGGGCGAGGTGACGGCGGAGGCCAACCCCAACGGCAGCGTGAACAACATCGCCGGCATCGTCAACGAGCGCGGCAACGTGCTGGGGATGATGCCCCACCCGGAGCGGGCCTGCGAGCCGCTCATGGGCAGCGAGGACGGCCTGGCTCTGTGGCTATCCTTGTTGGAATGGGCGAAGGCGGCGGCGTGAGACCCTGACATATGCTGTTTGAGCCCGCCGCGGCTGCACCCTTTCCCGTCCGCCTGGAGGCGGACTACCCGGACCGCCTCTCACGCCTCAGCACCCTGTTCCGACTCCTCCTCGCTATCCCTATCGTCATAGTCCTCTACGCCCTGGCGTACAGCGCCCAGTGGGGTCTCATGCTCGTCTACTGGATCGCCGTCCTTGTGCGTGGACGGCCGGTGCGCTGGCTGTTCCACGCCAACGTCGCTATCCAGCGGTTCACCCTGCGAGCGTACGCATACTTCCTCCTCCTCACTGATCGCTATCCCCCGTTCGATGGCGAATGGCAGGTCCGCTACGAGGTCGACTGCCCGGAGCGTCTCTCCCGCTGGCGGTTGGTCATCTGGAAGACGGCCACCGTTATCCCTCACCTCATCGTGCTGGGGTTCGTGTTCGTGGGCGTCCTCGTCGTGGTCATCCTCGCCTGGTTCGCAATCCTCGTCAGCGGGCGCTACCCGCGGGGGATGCACTCCTTCGTCGCCGGATCGCTCCGCTGGAGCGCTCGCGCCTCAGCGTACTGGATGTCTCTAACCGATGAGTTTCCTTCCTTCAGCCTTTCGGAGGATGTGGGGCCCGCCTACTTCAGCAGCTACGTCATATCTGCCATCTTCGGCTGGCTCATCGTGCTCGCCTGGGTCGGCGGCATCAGCGCTCTGGTAGCCTGGCCGGGAGAGACGAAGGAGGCTACCGTCTCCTATCAGCAGTTGCTCTTGGGGGAGCCTTCAGGGCCGGTGGAGGTCTCCGACGTGGAAGCGATGCTGATGGACGCGGAGGATCCCTACGTCTCTGCCAAGGGGCTCTATGAGCCGCAGGTGGACCACCGGTTCGTGCTGTTCCTTCTGCTCCTATACAACAGGCGAGATGGCCCTGGCGACCTGGCGGCACTAGTGGAGGAGGGGGACTTTCGACTCAAGGACTCGCTCGGTGACGGGCACGACCCGATATTGGTCACCGTGGCTGGCCGGAAGCCTCCGGTGAGGGTCAGGGAGGCGGGACGGGCCGACGTGTGGATGATGTTCGAGCTCGACCAGGACGCCCGCCCTACGGAACTCAGGTACAACCCCAGCTTCGGCTTCAAGCAGCGCGTCAACTTTGTGCTGCGATAGCGTGACCGGTCAGGCACTGGGGACCGGCGAGTAGCTCGACTGTCTTTACAGCTCCTCCACCGCTTCCTTCCGCTTCTGCTCGAACTCTTCTTCCGTCAGGACTCCCTCTTCTTTCAGGCGCCGTAATTCTTCGACCCGCCGCTTCAGCGCCGCCTCTCGGCTGGCTGGCGGGCCAGGAGCAGTGACCTCGACCGCTGGTGGTTCTCCATCCACCACAAACGTGCCGGCCATCTTGTCGTGAAGCGTTTGGCGGTCCTTGTCCCAGAAGGCCCAGGCGTAGCCCACAATCCCTGCCAAACCGCCTGTAACCAGGTTGGCCAGGAAGTAGATCAGCCCTTGGTACACAAGCTGGCGCAGCCACATCTGCCCGGCGCTCGCCGTTATGCCCGCCTCATTCACGCATCGGATCTTCAACAGATTCATCCCCGGCGTCTGCCCCCTCGCTGCGACGAAGGCGAACCATATCAGCCAGCCGATTACCAGCGTGACGACGCCAATCACGACGTCCAGTAAGTAGGTACCTATGCGCTGACCGTAGCTGGCTAGCTTGAGGTTCGTTTGGCTCCCCAGCAATCCGGAGTGACAAAATCGGCAGAACCGGCCTTCGCCTGCCGGCTGGTTGCAGGTAGGACACTGGATGCCGGAAACCATATCTTCCCCCTGTACCGATACTACAAATGTGCGATGTTCCTTCGAGGGCCAAGTCTTCTTGCAGGATTATACTTACTTCGTCATCGGCCAAGATAGCCTTCTCGTCTGGCACCGCCTCCGGGCGGAGCCGAAATGCCGCCGGAATGCTTGCGGCCTTGACAAGCCCCTGCTCGCTGCTCTATGACGTGGAGTGCGCGCGGTACTTTCCGAGCTGGAGCGCCTACGGGGATCTTCTTCGTGACGAATACCCGCCGTTCAGTTTCGACTAGCCTGAGAAGGGAGGCAGGTCATGTCCGCAGAAGCGACGGTTGCCGGAGCGCCGGCCTACCCCCTGCGCTACGATGTGGAGTACCCGGAGGGGCTGTCCCGCTGGCTTATCTTCGTCAAGTGGCTGCTGGCGATTCCCCACTTCATCATCCTGTATCTGATAACGGCCGCGAACCTACCCATCGCTGCGCTTCTCACGATTCTCTTCCGGAGAAAATACCCGCGCTGGTGGTTCGATTTTCTCGTCGCTTTGCTTCGCTATGAGTATCGCATCGGCGCCTACGTGTTTCTCTTGAGGGACGACTTCCCTGCCCTGGAGGAGGAGCAAGCGGTTCACCTGGATGTGGACTATCCGCCATCCCCCAACCGCTGGCTTCCGCTCGTGAAATGGCTGCTGGCCATCCCGCACATCGTCGTGCTGCTCTTCCTGTTCATCGGAGCGCTTGTAGCGTTGGTCGTCGCCTGGTTCGCCATCCTCTTCACCAAGCGCTTCCCACGCGGCCTGTTCGACTTCGTGGTGGGGGTCAACCGCTGGGGCCTTCGTGTCAACGCGTACGCCTTCTACCTCTTCACGGACAAGTATCCGCCCTTCAGTTTCCAGTAGCCGTCCGGCCGCAGTAGCATGCCCCAAACCTTGCCATGGGCGAGGCTGCCGCGAGGGTGCGCTTGACGGCCCCGCCCTGTCAACCGGCGGCTGATGACCGCAGAGGAGAGTGAGGCCGCTGTGGGCTACCCGGCCACCCTTGGGCATCCTATCTCCTACTCCGTGGCGTATCCCGAAAGGCTCTCGCGACGGAAGGGCGCCCAGCGGGCGCTGGGTGCCCTGATCACCTGGATCGTGCCGGCCACCCTGGGATACGTCAGCGCGGTGCTCTACCTATGGCTACCGGTGATTATCGGCTCCCTCATCGCGGTCGGCGTGATCAGCCTCCCCATTGTCATGGCGATTCGTATCCGCGCCAAGGGACTGAGCCGCTTCCTCGCGGACGACGGCCCGGTCCTGGAGCGCCACGCTCAGTACGCCATCGCTGCCGCCTCCTACGCTCTGTTCCTGACCGATGCCTCGCCCAAGCAGGCGATGGGCAGTTCGGTGCGGCTGGAGATCAGGCGCGGAGGCGATTTCGGCTGGCTGCGGGCCGCGGTCACGCCCGCGTTGTTGCTGCCGCATATCGTGGCGCTGGCCCTGTTCGCCTTCGCCTTCATGCTCATCATTCCGGTGAGCGCCGTCTTTGCCGTCGCTCTACGGCGCTACCCCCGCTGCTTCTTCGGCTTCACGGCGGGCTATCTCCGCTGGATAGCGAGAGCCCTGGGCTACTGGCTATCGCTCACCGACCGCTATCCGCCCTTCTCTTTTCGACAGGACGCGTGAGCCGGGCCGAGACGAGCCGTCGAATGCGGCGATTCCCTGTGCTACGATGGCGTTGATTTCATGGCCGTAGACCAGAGCGTCCTGGACTCCATCGCCCTCAGCCGCGACGAGTACGACCTTATCGTCTCCCATCTGGGCCGCGAGCCCAGCGAGGTCGAGCTGGGGATATTCGGCGCTCTCTGGAGCGAGCACTGCGGCTACAAGAACTCGCGCCCCCTCCTGCGTCAGCTCCCCGCCGAGGGCGCCTACGTCCTCACCCGACGCGGCGCCGAGAACGCCGGTGCCGTTGACATCGGCGACGGCATGTGTGTGGTGATGAAGATCGAGTCCCACAACCACCCCTCTGCCATCGAGCCCTACCAGGGGGCGGCCACCGGGGTGGGTGGTATCGTGCGCGACATCTTCGCCATGGGCGCGCGCCCCATCGCCATCCTGGACTCCCTCCGCTTCGGCCCTCTGGAGGACCCCCACAACCGCTACCTTTTCAGCGGCGTGGGGGGCGGCATCGGCGGCTACGGCAACTGCCTGGGCATCCCAACCGTCGGCGGCGAGGTCGTCTTTGAGGATGCCTACTCGGCGAATCCGCTCATCAACGCCATGTGCGTCGGCGTCGCCCCCATCGACAAGATCGTCAGCGGCAAGGCCGAGGGCGAGGGCACCCTGCTCATGCTCGTGGGCGCCGACACCGGCCGCGACGGCATCCACGGTGCCTCCGGCCTGGCCTCCCGCACCGACCCCCAGGCCCGCTTCGACGAGCTTCGGCCCGCCGTCCAGGTGGGCAACCCCTTCCTGGAAAAGATGCTCATGGAGGCCTGCATTGACCTCGCTGGCAACCACGCCGACTGGATCACCGGCATCGAGGATCTGGGTGCCGCTGGGCTCACCTCCGCCTGCCTGGAGGCAGCCGCCCGCGGCCGTTCCGGCCTCCGCATCGACCTGGCCAAGGTGCCCCGCCGTGAGGAGGGGATGACCCCCTACGAGGTCATGATCTCCGAGTCCCAGGAGCGGATGCTGGCGTTGGTGCGCAAGGGGCACGAGGGCGACGTCGCCGCCCTCTTTGAGCGCTGGGAGGTCCCCTGGACCATCATCGGTGAGGTGACGGCGGATGGCCACGCCCGCATCTACGATGGCGATCGCCTGGAGGCGGACGTTCCCGTCCAATACGCAGTCGAGGCGCCCCAGTACACGCGCGAGCCCGTGCGGCCGCCGCAGCTGGATGAGATGCAGTCCCTGGACCTGTCGGCCCTGCCGGATGTCACCGACGCTGGCGGCGCTCTCCTGCGGCTGCTCGCCTCGCCCAACGTGGCCTCCAAGCGATGGGTCTACCGCCAGTACGACCAGAGCGTGCTCACCAACACCGTGATGGAGGCTGGCGTGGACGCCGCCGTCTTGCGAGTCAAGGGGACGGACAGGGGCATCGCCGTCGCCACCGATGGCAACGGCCGCTACTGTCACCTGAGCCCCGGCGCCGGCGGGGCCATCGCCGTCGCCGAGGCCGCCCGCAACGTGGCCTGCGTGGGCGCCCAGCCCGTCGCCGTCACCGATTGCCTGAACTTCGGCAACCCGGAGCGCCCGGAGGTCTACTACGAGATGCAGGAGGTGATCCAGGGCATGGCCGCCGCCTGCGCCGCCCTGGCCACCCCCGTCATCTCCGGCAACGTCAGCCTGTACAACGAGACGGGCGGACAGGCGGTGTACCCAACGCCGGTCATCGGCATGCTGGGCCTGCTGGACGACGTCTCGAAGCACTGTTCTCCGGGCCTCAAGAACGAGGGCGACGACGTGTTCCTCCTGGGCGCCGCCCTCGAGCAGTCGGCCGCCGCCCTCGCCGCCAGCGAGTACCTCAAGCTGGAGCACGACCTCCTGGGCGGCCGCCTGGAGATCGACCTCGACCTGGAGGCGCGCGTGCAGCGCGCGGCCCTGGCGGCCATCCGACAGGGGATGGCCACCGCTTGCCACGACTGCTCCGACGGCGGCCTCGCTGTGGCTCTGGCCGAGATGTGCCTCCACGGTGGTTTGGGCCTGGACGGGTCAACCGCCCCGGCGGTGCCGCGCCTCGACACAGCGCTGTTCGGGGAGACCCAATCGCGCATCCTGGTGGCGGTACCGGCGGCCCGGCGGGACGGCCTCCTGGCCATCGCTCAGGGGATGAACGTACCCTTCGCCTTCGTCGGGCGCGTCGGCGGCGATCGCCTGCAGCTGTGGTCACTCGACCTCGCGCTGGACGATCTGCGCGACGCCTTCGAGGGTGGGCTGGAGCGGGCTCTGGAGGGATAATCCTCCGGCTTGACGGCCCACGCACATTCGTTCTAGAATCGCCTTGTGGACGAAATGTCGATGAAAGTTGTGGATAAGCCCCTTGCCCCCGCAAGCGGGCCGCCCCCTATGATTAGCGCGTGAGGAGCGTGACATGAAAGTCGTCTTCATGGAGGAAGTCGAAGGCACCGCCCGCGTGGGTGAGATCAAGAACGTCGCCGACGGCTTCGCCCGCAATTACCTGCTCCCCCGCAAGCTCGCCGCCCCCGCCACCGAGCACTACGTCGCCATTGCTGAGTCCCGCGCCGAGAAGGAGGCCCGCCGTCAGGCCAGGCTGGACGAAGAGGCTACCACCTACCTGCTGCCCAAGATGGAGGGCACCTCCGTCACCATCGAGGTGCGCGTCGGCGAGCAGGGCAAGCTCTTCGGCTCTGTCACCGCCCGCGACATCGCCGCTGCCCTCCGCGAGGCCACCAGCGTGGAGCTGGAGCACAGGCAGGTCGATCTCCACCAGCCCATCCGCGAGCTGGGGTCTCATGAGGTGACGGTCAAGCTGACCCGCAACGTCG
>CAYFYG010000248.1:0-2459 GCA_964347225.1 uncultured Dehalococcoidia bacterium
GCCATCGGGCCCCACGGGTTGTCCGTGGTCGTGAACAGGGGCGGTGTAAGCGGGCCGCAGGTCGCCAGATCGCCCTCGCAGATGTAGAACGTTATCGTGTCTGCGGTGAAGGGCTCTCCGGTTCGCGTGTCGATCTGCACGACCTTGAGGTCGGAAAGCAGGTCCGTGCCGCACTCCGCCCAGGCGTAGACAATCAGGCTGCGCGGGACGCTCTCGTACTGAGCCCACACGGTGTTGTCGCAAGCCTCGATTTGCGGCACCGTGATGTCCACCTTGACAGAGTCGCCCGGCGCGAGATGGAGCGGGAATTGGTCGGTGATGTCCCCGAGGCGAGAGTCCTCCACATGCATGCGGTGCAGCAGTGTGCTGCCGTCGTTCTCGATGGTGAACGTGAAGGTGGTGCTCGTGTCGGTGACCGCAGCCGTCTTCGTCAGCGTCATGTGGGGGACGTCCACCGTGCAGGTGTCGGTCACAGGCGCCGCAGGGTCGTACGTCGCGGTGGCGCTGTTGGTGAACGGCCGCGGGTCGCTCTCCTGCACGTGATAGTACCTGATGACTTCCGCGCTCTCGGTTGGGTTCAACGACCCTGGGAAGTACATGGAGACGTTGCCCAGGCGGTCGTCGACGACGCTCACCTTGGTCAGAGGCTGAACGCCTGTATTCGTGACCGTGTACTTGAACGCTACCGGCCCGCCCACCGTCTGTTCCGGCGAGCAGGACAGATCGAAGGTCAGCTCCGGCCCGCTGGCGTGGGCCGAGCCGCCGGAGCCGAAACTCAGGGGTGCGAAAGCCGCCACCAGGGCAGCGGCTACTAGGGCGGCGGCCAGCACGGGCAGCAACCGCGCCGGCCTGCTGCGGGGTAGCCTCCTCGCCGGCCAGAGCCCCCAGTTTGGGTCCTGGCCCGCGGGGCGGCGGGGTGCGTGGACCATCTTGGACCTCCTTTGCAGCCATCCGAGCCCTGGCGCGAGGCCACCGAGCAGCCAGGAGACGGGCCGCGCCCGGCCACCGCCGTCCTGGTGCATAGACCACCGCCATCCCGTCTGGCCTACATCGCGTCGACCGATGAGTCTGGACATGCGTCACCTCCCTTACGGACCGGTGCGCAGAGGACACGTTATCGCCAGGCGCCTCCGCGTTTGTCAATAACTGGCCATTGCTACGGCAATCAGGGGCTGCCGGACGGCTCTCCCCCGGAACCGCCGTTCTTGGCGCCCGCGGACGGCGCTTCGGGGGGCTGGTCCGGAAGCTCTTCGGTCCGGTTCATCAGGGGCGCCAGCAAGAACGATATGTTCCCCAGGTAGGGGATCCTGGCCGTCGTCCCCCCTATGGTGAGGACCTTCCCGATGACGTCCCCGATCTCGATGGGCGCGTCCTCTCTGGTGTTGGCGTCGCCCTTCGTCGTTATCTGCTCGCCCTCGATCCTCGCGACGCGGTGGATGGCGAACCCGCCCTCGTGGTGGAAGGCGACGATGTCGCCCACCTCCACGTCCTCGACGCCGTCGACGCCCTTGAGGAAGACCACGTCGCCCTCTTTCAGGGCTGGCCACATCGATCCCGACGATATGGCGGCCATGGGGTACTCGCTGCCGAGGGCCCAGCCCAGGGCGGTGGGGCCGAGGACGATGGCCCCGACGATGACGGCCAGGTAGACGGCCCAGCCCAGGAGGCCCCTGAGCCGGCTCCGCGGCCTGGCGGCGGGCTGCCGCTCCCCCTCCGGCTCCTCCGCCGCCGCCTCCTCCACCGCCAGCCCCTCCGCGGCGGACGGCGGGGGGGCCGGCTCCGCGGCCCGGTCGTCGCCGTCGTCCTCGTGGGGCCGGGGCGACGACGCCCGGTGCCGGAGAGGCCGCGGGCTACCCACGGCGTGGCCGAGGAGGTAGGTCAACACGACCGCCACCACGACCGCAAAGGTGACGAGGGCCACGGTCGCTCCAAGGCGGCGCCGCCCCGAAGTCACGGCCACTACCATGGCGTCCACCAGGGGAACCGCAACACTATCACCCTGCCGGAGTACTCCTTCGCCTCGCTGCCCTCAGGCAGCGCCGAGGGCGGCGGCTGCACCCGGAAGGTCACCTCTTTCTCTTCCCCCCGGCCGAGCGTGAAGAAGGCGTCGCTTATCCCCATCAGGTCGCGGATGCCGCCCCACTCGAGGATCACCACGCCGGTGGGCACGCGCCCGTTGTTCTCGAACACGATCTTCTTCTCCGCCGAGGCCTCTGGCGGGAGGTCCCCGAAATCGAGCTCTTGCGGCGGCGGAATGCCCACCCCCGGGCCCTCCACGACCAGCACCTGGGCGGAGTAGACGCTGGTGGAGCTGACCGCCACGGCACCCCAGAGGACGACAATGGCCGCTACTGCGCCCAGGACGGCCAGGCGCAGGCGGGTGACCCTGGGCCGGCCCAGCCTGAGGCGGCGGGGCCAGCGCCGGGCCAGGGCGCCCCACATGTCGCGCAGCCTGCGGG
>CAYFYG010000249.1:0-5276 GCA_964347225.1 uncultured Dehalococcoidia bacterium
GCGCGTCTGGAAATGCGCCTGCGCCAGAAACGGTTCCAGTATGTCGACTCAGCCATAGACCGACGCCTCCCCGCTAAACCTCTTGGTTAGCGTTACGTTGACCAAGAATCGATATGTCACTTATAGCCATCCGAACATTGCTCTGTCAACGCGCGTAGGAACCAGCCCAAGCGAAGGCAGTTTGGGATCTGCCCACCGCTCTAGTTCACCGGTTGGCGGCTGAGTTCGTCCAGCACGCGCTCGAGCTTCTGGCGCGCCAGCCGTACGACCTCCTTCAACTCGGCGGAGGGTGAGACACGGGCCATGACATTGGGATCGAGGACGGTCACCACGGAGTGGCCGTCCGCCTCTTCCCTGACGGTGACGTTGCAGGGGAGGAGCAGGCCAGTGTCGATGTCGTCCTGGAGCGCCACGAAGGCCAGGGAGGGGTTGCAGGCACCGAGAATGACGTAGGGCTGGAAGTCGGAGCCGATCTTCTCTTTGAGGGTCTTCCGCACATCGATCTCGGTGAGGATGCCGAAGCCCTCAGCTTTCAGCGCCTCCTTGGTGGCCGCGATAGCCCGGCCCAGCGGCAGGTCCAGATCGACCGAAAGGCCGTACGGTAGCTCCTTCACGAGGTCGCCTCCTCTTACCCGATAATAGCACCGGAGAGACGGACTGCAAAGCTGCGGGGCGGCGTTGTGAAGCGAAGGCGATGACGGCCCGATTGACAGGGACGGGGAAATGTGAAATTAATAACGAGGAATTCCGCCCGCAGACGAATGGAGGTCGCAGATGAGTGAAGTTCGGTTTGACGACCGAGTGGCGATCGTAACCGGGGCCGGAGGCGGGCTGGGCCGGGCCCACGCCCTGCTCCTTGCCTCTCGCGGCGCCAAGGTGGTGGTGAACGACCTGGGAGGCGCCCGCGACGGCACGGGCGCCGGAACCGCCATGTCCGACAAGGTGGTGGAGGAGATCCGCGCCGCCGGAGGGGAGGCAACAGCAAACTATGACGGCGTAGACACGGTGGAAGGGGGAGAGTCGATCGTCAAGACGGCGCTGGACGCCTACGGCAAGGTGGATATCCTGATCAACAACGCCGGTATCCTGCGGGACCGCGCCTTCCACAACCTGGCCCCCGAGGACTGGGACAAGGTGCAGGCAGTGCACCTGCGAGGCGCCTTCTGCGTCACCCAACCCGCCCTCCGCGTGATGCGGCAGAACAGCTACGGGCGCATCGTGTTCACGACGTCGGCGGCGGGGCTGTTCGGCAACTTCGGCCAGACGAACTACGGGTCGGCGAAGATGGGGCTGGTGGGCCTAATGAACGTGATCAAGATAGAGGGGCAGAAGTACAGCATCCTCGCGAACACGGTCGCCCCTCTGGCCGCCTCACGGCTGACCGAGGACATCATGCCACCGGCAGCGCTGGAGAAGCTGGTGCCGGAGCTGGTGTCACCAATAGTCGCCTACCTGTGCTCGGAGGAGTGCACGGAGACCGGGAGCGTATGGTCGGCCGGTGGCGGCTATTACGGCCGGGTGGCGATGGTGGAGGGGAAGGGCGTCTTCGTCGACCCGAGCGCCGGCGTCACCATCGAGCAGGTGCGCGAGAACTGGGGGAAGATCAAGGACATGAGCGGGGCCGAGGAGTTCGCCAACGCCAACGCCGAGGGCATGGCCCGCATCTTCCCGCACCTCGGAGGGTAGGCGCAATGGCACGAGTGGCTATTCCTGAAGCCCTAGGTATCGAACTGCCGCCGACGAGCTTCGAGTACGACGATCGCGATGTGATGCTGTACGCCGTGGGCGTGGGCGCCACGGAGCTGGACTTCGTGTTCGAGCGCAACCTGAAGGTGCTCCCTACGTTCGCCGTGATCCCGGGTTTCCCGGCGATGATGGGACTGGCCGCGAGCGTGGAGATAAACCCGGTGATGCTGCTCCACGGCGAGCAGCGGATCAAGCTTCACAAGCCGATCCCCACGAAGGGGAAGCTGACGACAGCCGGAAAGGTGACCGGCGTCTACGACAAGGGCAAAGGCGCCCTGCTGGTGGTGGAGGCGGAGACGAAGGACGAGCAGGGCGAAGTGCTGTTTGAGAACGCGGCCGGGGTGTTCGTGCGAGGGTCGGGCGGCTTCGGCGGGGAGCGCGGCCCAGAGGCGGGCAACGAGCCTCCGGGCAGGGCTCCCGACAAGACGGTGGAGATGCAGACGTTGCCGATCCAGGCGATGATCTACCGTCTGTCCGGGGACCGCAACCCGCTGCACATAGACCCGGCGTTCGCGAAGATGGCGGGCTACGACAAGCCGATCCTGCACGGGCTGTGCACCTACGGTCACGTTGGCCGGGCCGTGCTCAGCGAGTACTGCGACAACGACCCGGCCCGGATGACGGGGCTGGAGGTTCGGTTCAAGGGCGTGGTCTTCCCCGGGGACAGCATCACCACGGAGATGTGGGACGAGGGCGATGGCCGCATCGTCCTCCAGGCCAAGACGCAGCGGGGCGATGTAGTGATCAGCAACGCCGCCGCCACGGTCAAGTAAGGCCGCACTGGGCGCCGCTCGATGTCGGCGGACAAGCGCCCGCTGATAGTGCACGCCGACGCTCGGCCCGGCTCCAGGCTGGAAGAGGAGCGGCTGGGCCTGGGCGACGTGGACTGCGAACTGGTGGCCACCAAGGCCAGCGGCGAGGATGAGCTTATCTCCAACGTCGGGGACGCGGACGTGGTCTTAGTGGCCGGGGCCCAGATAACACGTCGGGTGCTGGAAAACCTCGCTCGTTGTCGCTGCGTGGTTCGCTATGGGATCGGCCTGGACAACGTGGACCTGGAAGCGGCCACAGACCACCGCATCGTGGTGGCGCACGTGCTGGACTTCTGCACGGAAGAGGTGTCGAATCACGCCATCGCCCTGCTGCTGGCCCTGGCCCGCAAGCTACCGACACTCCACCAGGACGTGGTGGCGGGACGCTGGCGGCAGGAGCACGCCTGGCAACTTGGGCCGGTGCACGGGCAGACGCTGGGAATCGTCGGGTTCGGGAACATCGGGCGGGCCGTGGGCCGCAAGGCGCAAGCCTTCGGCCTGCGGGTGCTGGCCCACGACCCCTACTGCGATCCCAGGACAGCCGAGGACATGGGGGTGAAGCTGGTGCCTCTGGACGAGCTGCTGGCAGAGGCCGACTACGTCTCCCTGAACACGCCGCTGACGCCGGAGACACTTCACCTTATCGGGGCGACCGAACTGAAGGCGATGAAGCCGACGGCGGTGCTCATCAATACGGCCCGCGGGCCGGTAGTGGACGAGCCAGCCCTGGTGGAAGCGCTGTCCAACGGCGAGATCGCCGGGGCCGGGCTGGACGTGTTCGAGGAGGAGCCCCCGCCCGCCGACAGCCCGCTGTGCCGCCTGGACAGCGTGATGCTGACCCCGCATGTGGGGTCGGTGTCGCCGGCGGCGATGCGCCAGCTCCGGCAGGAGGTGGGCCGGGCCGCAGGGGACGTGCTGCGCGGGCGCTGGCCCAAGTACGTGGCGAACCCGAGCGTGAAGCCGCGAGTAGTGCTGGAGGCACGCGATGACTGACCGGGTGGGCTTCATAGGGCTGGGGCTAATGGGGCGGCCGATGGCCCGCAACCTGATGAAGGCGGGGTACCCGCTCACCGTCTGGAACCGCAGCCGGCCGGGCATCGATGAGCTGGCGAGGGAGGGAGCGGCCGAGGGCAGCAACCCCGCCGACGTCGCCGCACGCTCCGACGTGGTGATCACGATGGTGGGCGACTCGCCGGACGTGGAGGAGGTGGCGTTGGGCCCGCGCGGGATCATCGAGGGGGGCCACGCGGGGCTGGTGCACGTGGACATGACGACGATGTCGCCGCAGGTGACGCGTCGGATAGCGCAGCGGCTGGCCGAGGCCGGAATCGAGATGCTGGACGGGCCGGTGAGCGGGGGCCAGCAAGGGGCGATCGATGGGACGCTGTCGATCATGGTGGGCGGGAAGAGGACGACGCTGGAGCGCTACCGGGCGGTGCTGGAGGCGATGGGGCGGAAGATCGTGCACTGCGGGCCGAGCGGCGCCGGGCAGACGGTGAAGCTGTGCAACCAGGTGGCGGTGGTGCTGACGAACCTGGGGGTGTGCGAGGCGCTGGTGCTGGCGGCGCGCTCCGGCATCGACCCGCGGGTGATGATCGAGGCGGTGAGCGCGGGAGCGGGGACGTCGTGGCAGCTCCAGAACCTGGCGCCGCGGATGGTGGAGCGGGACTTCCGGCCGGGCTTCAAGGTGGCGCACCAGCGGAAGGACCTGCGGCTGGCGCTGGAGGCGGCGGAGAAGTTGGGGATGCCTCTGCCGGGGACCAGCCTGGTGCAGCAGTTCTTCTCGGAGCTGGAGGCGGAGGGGCTGGGCGACGAGGGGACGCAGGCGCTGATCAAGGCGGTGGAGAAGCTGGCGGACCTGGAGGTGCGGTAGGGCGACGGGGCCCCGCTGTCACAAGAACCACAGTCGCTCGCGCTTCGAGAGGCTCCCGCGAGACGCGGGCAGGCAGGACGAGCGGGGAGTGGTCACCCTGCTTCGCTCCCCTAGTTGAACTGGAACGAGTCCAGCATCGCCTCGAAGAGGGCCTGTCCGGCCGGGCAGGTGTCCGGATTGTACCCCATGTAGAAGAGGTAGTGGTTGCCGCCGTAGTCAGCGTGGGCATCGAGTAGCTGGCCCGCCCAGGTGCTCGGTTCCTTGAACACGTGATAGGGGGCGGTGACGCCGTCGATGTTGATACTGCTCTCGCTGATCACGCCGTCGAAGTGATAGGGCGGCCCGGGCGCGGTGTCCATCACGTGGATGACGAGGGTAGCGCCGGTCTCGTAGTAGATGGGGCTGAACGGGCCCTCTGCAGCCTCGTCCACGGACCTCGAGAAATCGGAGCTTTCCAGGATGATCCTGGAGATCTTGACGCCCATGGCGCCTTCATCGGTGACGACGGCCCAGTCGGCGGGGACGGAGATCGTGTAAAGGTTGGCCTGGTCGGAGACAGAGGTCGGCAGCGCGGGAACGGCCTCACACGGCGACAGGACGGGCTCGGGCGTCGGGGACGGCGAGGGCGCAGGGCTCGGCGTCAGGGCGGGTGTTGGGCTGGGCACCGCAGTGGGCGTTGCGACTGGCGACGGGGTAGGCGCGGGTGAGGGGGTCGCGGTCGGCTCGTCGCCGTCACAGGCAGCCAGGAGCGCGCCCGCGAAGACGGCAGCACCGAGGGAGAAGAGCAGAACCCGCGATTGGCTCATGATGATCGGCATCGCTGCTAGAAGTAGTTGACGGTGATG
>CAYFYG010000250.1:0-3829 GCA_964347225.1 uncultured Dehalococcoidia bacterium
ATCGCTGATGCTGCTTTCGCCTATCCCTTCCACGTCAGCCCAGAAGTCAAGCCCGCCAGCATACGGCGCGTCGCCCCCTGGGATCATGGCTGGGCGAGCATCGTCTTCGTCAACGGCCGTTACTCTGGCGCCCTCTCGACGGCGCCCGCCGCGCTCAACGGCGCTTGCGTGACGAACCTGGCCGAGGCGGTTCGCGCCGACGGCGACGTCATCGAAAAGCACCTGGCCCACCATGCGACGTTCGAGGACGACGGCTTCGCCGCCCTGAACACCGCCTTCCTGCAGGACGGGGCTTTCGTCCATCTCCCGGAAGGTGAGTCGCTCCCCTCGCCGCTCCATCTCGTCTTCGTCACTACGGGCGACGCCGAGCCCACCGTCTCGTACCCCAGGACGCTTGTCGTGGCAGGCGCCAACAGCAAGCTGACCGTCATCGAGACTTACGTCAGCCTTTCGCCCACCCGTTACTTTACCGACGCCGTGACAGAGATCGTCCTCGCTGACGGCGCGCACGTCGAGCACTACAGGCTCCTCCTGGAGAGCGCGGACGCCTTCCACGTGGGCACCGGCCGCGTCTACCAGGGACGCGACAGCACCTTCTCCTCGACGTCTTTCGCTAGGGGAGCCGCCGTTGGTAGGAACGACTTCCGCGTTCTGCTCGATGGGCCCGGTAGCTCCTGCTTCCTGAATGGCCTCTACGTCACCTCGGACACCCAGCACATCGACAACTACATCAACATCGACCACGCCAAGCCCCACACGACGAGCCGCCTCTACTATAGGGGCATCCTCGACGGCGCATCCAGGGCGGTTTTCGGCGGCGTCGTCCTCGTCCGGCCGGGAGCCGTGAAGGCCGACTCGCATCAAGAGGACAAGAACCTCATACTATCGGAAGAGGCAGAGGTGGACAGCAAGCCCAGCCTGGAGATCTACGCCGATGACGTCAAGTGCGGCCACGGGGCCACGGCGGGCACCGTCGCCGAAGATGCGATCTTCTACATGAGAAGCCGAGGCCTGGACCCGGAGACGGCCGCTGCATTCCTCATCAAGGGGTTCGCCAGCGAGATCATAGATGCCGTACGCGTGCGGCAGCTCCGGTCCTATCTTGGCAGGCTGGTCTGGCGCGCACTTCCCGGCGTTCGGTTCGGGCGGCGATCATGACCGAAGCCCGGCCCGCGACCGCTCACGACGTCTCGGCCAAGCCCGCTTCGGCCCTCGATGTGGCGAGGATCAGGGAGGACTTCCCTATCCTCAGCCGCACCGTTTACGGCAGGCCCCTGGTCTATCTGGACAACGCGGCCACCTCCCAGAAGCCCCGCCAGGTCATCGACGCCCTCGTCCACTACTACGAGCACTACAACGCCAACATCCACCGCGCCGTCCACTGCCTGGGGGAGGAGGCCACCGCCGCCTATGAAGAGGCCCGCGAGAACGTTGCCCGGTTCATCAACGCCCCTTCCCCCGAGTGCATCGTCTTCACCCGCAACGCCACTGAGGCGATCAACCTCGTCGCCTACACTTGGGGCCGCGCCAACGTCGGGCCCCAGTCCGAGGTCCTCCTCACCCCGCTCGAGCACCACTCCAACCTCATCCCCTGGCAGCGCCTCGTCGCCGAGAAAGGAGCCTCGCTGCGCTACATCGGCCTCACCGACCACCAGACCCTGGAGCTCGACGGGCTGGAGAACCTGTTGGACCAGCGCACCCGCATCATGTCGGTCACCCACGTCTCCAACGCCGTCGGCACCATCAACCCCATCGAAAAGCTGGCTGCCCTGGCGCACGGCAACGGCACGCTCGTCCTCGTGGACGGCGCCCAGAGCACCCCCCACATGCCCGTGGACGTCCAGGCCATGGGCTGCGACTTCTTCGCTTTCTCCGCCCACAAGATGCTGGGCCCCACCGGCGTCGGCGTCCTCTACGCCCGGCGCGAGCTCCTTGAGGAGATCGAGCCGTTCCTCGGCGGAGGCGAGATGATCAGCCGGGTCACCTTCGAGGATGCCACTTGGAACGACGTGCCCTGGAAGTTTGAGGCCGGCACCCCCAACATCGCCGACGTCATCGCCTTCGGTGCCGCTATCGATTACCTGGAGGGGCTGGGCATGGAGAACGTCCGCGCTCACGAGGTCGAGCTCACCGCCTACGCCCTCAGCCGTCTCCGCGAGATGGACGAGATGACCATATACGGGCCGCCCGAAGCGGCCGACCGCGGCGGCGTCATCTCTTTCAACTATCCCAACTTGCACCCCCACGACGTCGGCACAGTCCTTGACCGCCACGGGGTGGCGATCCGCGCTGGCCACCACTGCGCCCAGCCGCTGATGCGCAGCCTCGGAGTCTCCGGAACGGCACGTGTCAGCTTCTACGTATACAATACGCCCGAGGAAGTGGACGTGCTGATGGACGCTCTCGGCAAGGCCCGCACCTTCTTTGAGCAATGACACCCACTAGAGAAGACGAGTACGCTCAGCAGGAAGCCCAGCTCGACGACCTCTACCGCGAGGTCATCCTCGATCACTACCGCAACCCCCGCCATCGCGGCTCCTTGCCCGCCCCCACCGTCAGCCGCGAGGGCTACAACCCCCTCTGTGGCGACGAGATTACACTGGAGCTCGCCGTCGACGACGGCCTCATTCAGAACGTGGCCGTCCGCGGCGGCGGCTGCTCCATCAGCCAGTCCTCCGCCTCCATGATGGCCGAGGCCATCGTCGGTAAGAGACTCCAAGAGGTCGAGGCGCTGTTCGAGGACTTCACCGCCATGATGAAGGGCTCCGACGAGGTGGACCCCGAGTCGCTCGGCGACTTGGAGGCGCTGGTGGGAGTCCGACAGTTCCCCGTGCGCGTCAAGTGCGCCACCCTGGCCTGGCACACGCTTCACGAGGCCCTCGAGGCTCTGGGCCAGGCCAAAGACTAGGCCCTCTGTCGAGATCCCCGAGCTCCCCTCTCGGCGCGAACCGCTATCCGTAGGAGAAGTCCCGAAGGAAGAGGCCTATCGTCTCTGCCGCGGGTTTGCTCCGGAAAAGCACGTCGTGGACGGCGTGTAGCAGGGGCGCGGCAATACCCAAGCGGTGGGCCAGGGCCGTGGCCGTGCGGCAGGCGGGGACTCCCTCCACGATCTCGGTGCGCACGAACTCTGGCCAGTCGGGGTCGCTGCACAACTTCTCTCCCAATGTGCGGTTGCGGCTGTGCGGGTTCAGACCCGTGACGAGGAGGTCGCCCAGCCCGGCCAGCCCGTAGGCGGTGCGCTCCTCGCCCCCCGCCGCTGTCAACAGCACCGCCATCTCCGCCAGCGCTAGGTTCGCGAGGAACGTCTTGGTGTTGAGTCCATAGCCCAGACCGTCGCACATCCCCAACGCGACTGCGTAGGCGTTCTTCAGGCAGGCGCCTAGCTCCACGCCACCCATATCGCTGGTCGTCTCCACCTTGAAGAAGTCGTTCTGGAGGGTGCCCTGGATCTTGGCCGCCAAATGGGCGTCCGGCGCGCCCACGATGACCGCCGTGGGCACGCCGCGGGCGAACTCGCTGGCGATCGCTGGACCCGCCATCACAGCAATCCCCTGCTGTCGCGGCAACTCCTCCCCCAGCACCTCGCTCAGCCGCTTGCCAGTGCCCTCCTCCAGCCCCTTGGCTGCGTTGAGCACGGACTGGTCGACTCGGACATGGGGCGCCGCGTCCCGGGCCACTGATCGAACAACGTGAGAGGGCACACCAAAGACCACCAGCCAGGCGTCGGCTAGGCATTCCGCGATAGTCCAGTAGGGTGCTATCTGCTGGTGGAGGGTGATGTCGGGAAGGTACCTGGAGTTGGTGTGGCGGCTGCGGATCTCCTCCAGGA
>CAYFYG010000251.1:0-7178 GCA_964347225.1 uncultured Dehalococcoidia bacterium
AGGGTCTTGGGAGGAGTTCGAATCATGGCGCGCGCACTTGAGGGCATTCGCGTCCTCGACTTGACGATCTGGCAACAGGGCCCCTATGCGTCGGCGATGCTGGCAGACCTGGGGGCCGATGTCATCAAGGTCGAGGGGCCGGACTTGCCGGACCCTGGCAGACGCTTCCTCTTTCGGCGCGAGGTCGGCCTCAGCCCCTACTTCGAGGCTCACAATCGAGGAAAGCGTGCCCTGGCCCTGGACCTCAAGCACCCCAGGGGGAAGGAGCTCTTTCTCCGGCTGGTCGAGGGTGCCGATGTGTTCCTTCACAACCTGCGCGGAGGTGTGGTGGAACGCCTGGGCCTGGACTATCAGGTGGTGAGCAAGGTCAACCCCAAGATCATCTACGCCCATGCCTCCGCTTGGGGTGGGGAAGGGCCCGACGTGAACCTGGGCTCCTATGACATCCTCGCCCAGGCCCGCGGTGGCCTCATGATGATGAGCGGTGAACCGGAGGGCCCGCCCCTTCCCGCGCCCGTGCCCGTCGCCGATCAGGTTGGCGCCATGGTGGCGGCCTATGGCATTGTCGTGGCTCTGCTCCATCGCGAGCGTACGGGCCAGGGCCAGGAGTTGAACGTTTCCCTCCTGGGCAGTCAGCTCGCTCTTCAGTCGTTCAACGTGATGAGCTATCTTCTTACCGGCCGTCTGCCCCAGCGTCAGCCCCGTGGGGGCTTCGGCCCTCTGTGGAACACGTACAAGGGATCCGACGGCAGGCACTTCTCGCTTGCCATGCTGGAGGACCGCTGGTGGGCGGGGGTCTGCCAGGCCATCGACGAGCCGGACCTAGAGCGCGACCCTCGCTTTGAAACGGCCCAGAGACGGTTCAAGAACAGAGAAGAGCTGACAGCTCACTTGGACGAGGTGTTCGCTCGAAGGCCGGCGCGCGAATGGGTGCGGCGCTTCCAGGAGTACGACCTGATGGCGGCCCCCGTGCAGGACTACGAGGAGCTGGTCAATGACCCCCAGGTGGTTGCCAACGCCTACATCCAGGAGGTGGAACGCCCCGAGCACCCGCCGGTGCGCATGGTGGGCGTGCCGGTGAGGTTTGGCGAGACGCCCGGTCAGATTCGGGGCATGGCGCCCGCTCTGGGCGAGCACACCCACGAGGTGCTCCTAGAACGCGGCCTTACCCAGGAGGAGATAGACCAACTGGAAGGGGAGGGCGTCATTCGGCAAGAGCGGCCGGGGGCCCGCTAGCCTGCGTGATCCCCTGCTGGCCGGATCGCCTCCAACTCCGCCTCCTCGCCCAGGACGATAAGCCTATCGCCGGCCTCCATGCGGGCGTCGCCGCGGGGTCCTACCTGGATCGCCCCCGTCGCCCGTTGCACCCCCAGCACTACCGCGCTGCGAGAGGATCCCATAACGTCCTCTATCGTGCGCCCGCCCAGCCCGGACTCCTCGGAGATCTCGATCTCGGCCAGGATCTGCTCTTCTTGGCGGCCCCTGGCCAGGGTGTCGATGAACTCCACCACGAGCGGCTGGAGCGCGGACAACGCCATCCTCCGGCCGGCGATGGCGTAGGGGGAAATCGCCCGGTTCGCTCCTGCCCTCTGCATACGCGGTCGGCTTTCGGGCCGTCCGGCGCGGGAGACCACATACAAGTCGGGCCTCAACGCCTTTGCCGTGATCACGGTGAACGTGTTCCCGGCGTCGGAGTCGGAGGCGGCTAGCAGACCGCGGGCTCGGCCGATGCCGGCCTCCTGCAGGACGACATCGCTGGCGGCGTCCCCCTCAACCACTAGGTAGCCGCTGGCCCGCGCTTGCCCGATCGCCTCCGGGTTGGAGTCTACGATGACAAAGGGTGCCCCCCGCATGCTGAACTCGCGCGCGATCTCCGTGCCGACGCGCCCGAATCCGCACAGGACGTAGTGGTCGCTCAGGGCCTCGATCTGAGCTTTCATTCTTCTTAAGCCCAGTATCGCGCCGAGCTCGCCTTCAATCACGAACTGGAACAGCGCGACGAGAGAGTAGAATATGGCGCCGATCCCCAGTATCGCCAGGACGATCGTGAACACGCGCCCGGCGTCGCTGAGCGGATGCACCTCTTGGAACCCGATGGTCGTCACGGTGATCACCGTCATGAACAGGCCGTCCAGGAAGCTCCAGCCTTCGATGATGATGTAGCCTGTGGTTCCCACCACTGGCAGCACCACCAGGGCCGCCGCGGCACGCACGAGGTTGCGGGGCAGGGCCAGGAGGGCGGTGCGAACCCGGGAGTCCACGGCGGCGCTGCGCGGCCGGCTCGCTAGCCGGCCCGGTCCCCTGCTGGTCGGATCGCTTCTAGCTCCGCCTCTTCGCCGAGGACGATGAGCCTGTCGCCCTGCTTGAGAAGCGTATTGCCGCGGGGTCCCACCTGGATCGCCCCTGAGGCCCGTTGCACCCCCAGCACCACCGCGCCGCCAGAGGGCTGCATCACGTCCTCTATTGTCCGTCCGCCCAGGCCGGACTCCTCCGAGATCTCGATCTCCGCCAGGATCTGCTCCTCCTGCCCGCCCCTGGCCAGCGTATCGATGAACTCCACCATCAGCGGCTGCAGGGCGGACAGCGCCATCCTGCGGCCGGCGATCGCGTAGGGAGATATCGCCCGGTCCGCTCCGGCTCTCTCCATACGGGGTCGGCTTTCCGTGCGCCCGGCGCGAGAGACCACGTACAAATCCGGTCTCAACGCCTTCGCGGTGAGGACGACGAACGTGTTGCCGGCATCCGAGTCGGAGGCGGCAAGCAGACCGCGCGCCCGCTCGATGCCGGCCTCCCGCAGGACGGCGTCGCTGGTGGCGTCCCCCTCCACCAGCAGGTAGTCGTCGGCCTGAGCGCGGCCGATCGCCTCCGGGTTGGAGTCCACGATGACGAAGGACACGCCGCGGGTAGTTAACTCGCGCGCGATCTCCGTGCCCACGCGGCCGAAGCCACAAAGGATATAGTGGTCCTTCAGGACCTCAATCTTCTTCTTCATTCGACGCGCTCCCAGTATACTCTCCAGTTCGCCCTCAACTGCAATCTGCATCACCGCCGTGAGGACATATAGGATGACGATGACGCCCAAGATGATGATGATGATCGTGAATACCTGCCCCGCACTGCCCAGGGGGTTGATCTCTCCGAACCCGGCCGTGGTCACGGCCGTGATCGTCTGATATAGGGCGTCAAGGAAGCTGAAGCCCTCGATGGTCATGTATCCGGCGATGCCTATCGCCCAAAGGATTAGGGCGGAGATGCAGCCAATGGCCAACCTCCGCCAGGGAGTGAGAACCTTCACGGCAGCCGCTCTACGCGGCCCGGCCGCCCAGGCGCTTGCGCTTCTGCGACACGTAGTCCACCAGGATGTACTGCCCCAGTCGCTCCGGTGTCGTGAAGAACACCCGACCCTTGTTCATCCTGGCGATCTCGTTCACGAACTCTTTCAGATAGTAGTTGCGGTCCAGCATAAAGGTGTTGATGATGATCCCCTTGCGGGTGCACCGCTTGACCTCTTTCAGCGTCTCGCGGATCGTGATGGGGCTGGGCGGGTATGCGAAGTAGGAGCGGCCCCGCTCGAGGTGCGCGGTCGGTTCCCCGTCGGAGATCATGATGATCTGCCGCGTCTCCGCGTTGTGCCGGGACAGCAGCTTCTGCGCCACCATGAAGGCGTGGTGCATGTTCGTCCCCAGCACCGATTCGTCCCAGCGCACGTAAGGTAGCTCGTCGGGCCGCAGCTCCCGCGCATAGGCGGAGAAGCCAAGGACGTACAGGCGGTCCTTGGGGAACTGCGTCTGGATCAAGTTCTGTAGCGCCAGGGCCACCTTCTTGGCCGATTGGAAGCTGCCCCGCAGAGCCATCGACCAGGACAGGTCCAGCATCATCACCGTGGCCGTGGTCGTCAGCGTCTCCGAGCGGTACACCTGGAAGTCTTCCTTGTCCAGCCGTACCGGCACCTGGGGGCCCTCCCGGAATACGGCGTTCATGATCGTCTCGCCCAGGTGGAGGTGGAACGGGTCCCCGAACTCGTACTCCTTCGTCTCGTCCGCCCGCTCGCCGCCCGGCCCGCGTTCCTGCTGGGGATGTTTGCCGTAGCCGGACTTCTTGAGCTGGGTGTATATCTCGCCCAGGGCCTTCTCGCCGATCTTGCGCACTCCTCGAGGGGTCAGCTCCCACGTCTTGCCCTTGCGGCGGATGTAGCCGGCCTCCTCCAGGATCTCGAGGAACTCCTTGAGCTGTCGTAGGGTCCGGGCGGCTTCTTCCCCCAGCAGCTCCCGCAACTTCTCCTCGTCGATGTCGTCCAGGTTGCCGCCGTACTGGGTGCGCTCCAGTTGCCTCTCCACGTCGTCCAGCCCTTGGAGGTTGTCCATCAGGTGCAGCGCCTGAAGCAGGTCCAACTCTTCGTCCCCGCGGAACGGGTACTGGCTCTGCAGCTCGCGTGCGGGGTAGAGGATGTCCATATTGATTGCCAGCTCCTGGACCTCCCGCTGGAGCTCGGGGTCCCCTACCTTGTCCATCAGCAGGTCCTGTAGCTGCCGTCGCATCTCCGGAGGCAGGCTGTCCAGCAGCCCTTGCATGGCGGCCATCTGCTGCTGCATCTGCTCGACAAGCTCATCCAGGCTCTGGGGCGGGTTCGGCCCAAACAGGTCGCCGTACTTGTCCATGAACCCCTGGAAGTCCGGCTGGCCCCCTGCCATCTTCTCCGACAGCATCTGGTTCAGCTCCCGCATCATCTCCTTCATGCGGGCCATCTCTTCCGGGCTCATATTGGCGATCTCGTTGTATAGGTCCTTGAAGAAGGTGTCCATCATTGCCTTCTTCAGCATCTCCATTAGCTCCTGGAACTTGGCCCCCGCCTCCGGGTCCATGAACTCGTAGTTCTGGAGCTCCTTCACCTGCCCGCCGATGTCCTCCGGCAGCTTGTCCAGGGCGTTCTTCTTCTTCTCAACGATGCCCTTCAGCATCTCCGCCAGGCGCTGCTGCTCCTCTGCTGTGCGCTCTTGCTTGGAGGGCTTCATCGCCTCCTCGAAGACCTGGAGCGGGCTCTGGCCTCCGCCGAGCTGGCTCTCCGCCTCCTGAAGCCGGCTGTCCAGGGTTCCCCGCTCCAGCGATAGGATTTCGTCCAGCCGCTTCTTGATGTCCTCGAACGCGGAGCTGAGATCGTAGCGGTCCAACATCTGCCGCCGTCGCTGCCGAAGCTGCTGGAGGAGGTCTCGTAGACCCTGCATTCGCTGCCCCGCCGGGTTGCGCATGCCGCGCTGCAGCAGGTTGCGCAGCGCGCGCTGCAGGTCGCCGAAGTTCATGAGGTCGTCGGTGAGGCCGGCCAGGATATCGTCCGGGTCCAGGGACGGGATATCCTGCGTTCCGTCCCAGTGGGAGTAGCGGTAGCGTAAGGTCATGTCGCTTCTTTTCGTCCTTGCTTTCGGCCCGTCAGGCGGCAGCTTCTTGTCGCCACAGGCAGGCTACCCCCTGTACTGTACCCGCCCCGCGATCTTGTCCTTGTTCAGCCGCTTGTTCAGGTGCAGACCCTCCAGAACGAACTCCACCGCCGAGGCGACGACCGGCTTGCCCTTGACCCCCGGCCGGGCAGGCGCCCCCAGCTTCTCCAGCGCTGCGTCCAGACCTTCCGTCTGCTTCACGATCTTCATGTAGTGCGCCGAACGTGTCTGGTCTCCCACCTCCACCGCGTGGCCGGCCTTGAACTTGGCCACCACCGCCTCCAGTTCGCCCAGGCTGAAGTAGCGGTTGAAGACGGCCAGCGCCGCCCCCTGCAGCAGTCGGTCGATGATCTGCTCCTCCCGACCTTCCTCCACCGTGTCGAACTCCAGCTTGCCGCTTATTGTCGGCACCAGGTAGGGCAGGTCGCTGATCCTGGGGACGATCTCCTTCTCCCCCAGGCGGATCGCCCGCCGGAAGGCGTTGGCCAGCAGCGCCTCGTAGTCCGCGATCGAGGCTCGCACGGAGACGCCGGAGCGCTGGTTGACGTCCGGGCTGCGGCGGGCCAGCCGGGTCACCTCGGCCACGATCTCCTTCATGTAAACGGGCACGTTCACGGGAAGATCGCCGTCCTCCTCGAACGGGGAGCGCTCCTGTTCCATGATGGCGATCTCCGTCTCCACGTTCTTCGGGTAGTGGGTGCGGATCTGGGCCCCGTAGCGGTCCTTGAGGGGGGTGATGATGCGGCCTCGGTTGGTGTAGTCCTCCGGGTTGGCGGAGGCGACGACGAAGACGTCCAGGGGAAGGCGGATGCGATAGCCGCGGATCTGGACGTCGCGCTCCTCCATGATGTTGAACAGGCCCACCTGGATACGCTCGACCAGGTCCGGCAGCTCGTTGATGCAGAAGATTCCCCGGTTGTGCCTCGGTACCAGGCCGTAGTGGACGGTCAGCTCGTCCGACAGGTAGCGGCCTTCCGCCACCTTGATCGGGTCCACCTCGCCGATGAGGTCGGCGATGGTGACGTCCGGCGTGGCCAGCTTCTCCCCGTAGCGGCGCTCTCGGTCGAGCCAGGCCAGCTCCGTGTCGTCCCCTTCCCGCTCTACCAGCTCGCGGCAGCGCCTGCACATGGGATCGAACGGGTTGTCGTTGATCTCGCAGCCGGCTATCGCCGGTATCTCTTCGTCCAGGAGGTGCACCAGGGAGCGGATGAGGCGCGACTTCGCCTGTCCCCGCTCGCCGAGGAAGATGATGTCCTGTCCGGATAGGAGAGCGTTCTCGAGGTGGGGGAGAACCGTTTCTTCGAAGCCGATGATGCTGGGGAGGTTCCCCGCCTCTCCTCCCTTAATACGCTCGATGAGGTTCTTGCGCAGCTCCTGCTTGACGGTCAGCACCTTGTAGCCTGAGTCGCGGAGCTGACCGATGGTTGTCGGCTTCCTACTGGCCACGATCTCCCAGCCTCCCTAGTTCGCCCTTCCACCAGCGGCCCCAAACGCTATCGGGGCCGCCTCGATCTCTAGCCTGCCAGAAAGCGCGCCACCTCGTCCCTGGCGAACTGGGGAACGGGGGCGGATCCGGCGCGCCCCTCCATTATAACGCCCGCCTCCCGACTGACCATACCGCCGATCCGCCGCGCCTCTATCCCCGCCTCCGCCAGCGCCGACAGCGCCCTCCCGCAGTCCTCCTCCGCCACCGCCATGAGGAGCGCACCCGAGGCGAGCAGCGCCAGCGCCTCCAGCGACGCAGCG
>CAYFYG010000252.1:0-2003 GCA_964347225.1 uncultured Dehalococcoidia bacterium
CAGCATCGCCTCCGATAACGACGTACGCCGGGCGGCAGAGGAGATCGTGGCTCTCGGCGCAGGTGCCGTGCTGTTGAAGGGCGGCCACCGCGAGGGCGCGCAGGCCGTCGACATCCTCTTCGACGGCCACTCCTTCCGCGAGTACTCGGCCCCCCGCGTCGACACCACCTCCACCCACGGCACCGGCTGCACCTTCGCCTCCGCCATCGCTGCCTGCCTGGCCCGCGGCGAGCCCCTTCCCGAGGCCGTAGGGCATGCGAAGGAGTACCTGACGGAGGCGCTGCGCCGCGCCTACCCCATCGGCGGCGGCCACGGGCCCGTTCACCACTTCCACCGCTGGTGGGAGGATTAGCCCCGCCGTCGCCCAAAAAGGAGCGGCGCCCGAACTCTCGGGCGCCGGTCTCACCGCCGCTGCGGCCCTCGTCGCTTTCTGGAGGAAGCGATGCTTTCCGCCTACCAGCGTAGCCCCCGATCCCGTAACGGGTCAACCGTTTCTTAACCAAGCGCGGTTGAGATTCGGTTAACGGGCGCCGTAGGGGCGCTACCCGCCGCGCTTCCCCGCCCGCGCCTCGTTCTGGAACGTTTTCACGCGACCGCAGAACTTGCAGCGGCCTTTGCTTGTGCTCCCATCAGCCGCCTCTATCAGCCAATGGTGAGTGCACCGCTTGGATTTGCCCCGACTAGCCTTTGGCGCTGACCTGCCCGGCATTCCGCGACTCAGTCCTCCGCGACATCTTAGCACATCGCTTGCCCGCAAATCCGTCCCTCAAGAGTGCCACTCCCTTCCTGACGATAGGTGGCCGGATCCAAGCGTCACACGTTAGGGGCGGGTGCGGGGGACACACAACATTGGGGGCCCCCGCCGCGCCCTGCCGCGACGTGCCCCGCGGCACTCGGGCCTGTCACTGGCCGCGATGTCGCTGCCAGCGAGTGAGCGCGTTGATCGCCAGGTAGCGCAGCGGCTCCGGTGGCATCAGGGGCGGCGTCCCGTGTTCCAGCGCGTACGTCTGCTCCTCCGACTCATCGCTGGCGACAAGCTCCGCCATCAGTCGGCCCGCCAGCGAAGCCAGCGCGATGCCATGACCCGAGTACCCGACGCCGTGCAGCACATCTCCCTGTCCTCCCAGCCTCCCGATCGCCGGCTGGAACGATCTCGTCATGCCCAGAACGCCGCTCCAGCTATGCGAGATGCGGACCGGACGGAGCTGGGGGAACCGCTCCTCGATGGCCGCCGCCAACCGGGTCTCGACATCGGACAGATCGAATGGCGCCACGCCGTTGTTCCACTGGTACCGGATCGTCCCCCGACACACGATACGGTCGTCCGGCGTCAGGTACAGCGTGTGCCCCGTCTGCGCCGCTTCGAACAGCACCTCACGCCCCGCCCACCCCACCGACGCCATCTCCTCCGACGACAGCGGCTCCGTGGCCACCGCGCACGTGTGGAGAGGGAAGATGCGGAGCCCCAGGTAGCCCAGCTTCGGCGTGTAGCCGTTCGTCGCCAGCACCACCGTCCCCGCCTCCACCTCGCCCCCTCCCGCCAGGCGCAGCCGCGACGGCCGCCCCCGCCGCACCCCCTCCACCGGCGACTGCTCGAAGATGCGCGCTCCCCGCCCCTGCGCCAGCCGCGCCAGCCCCAGAGCGTACCGCCCGGGGTTCAGCCACCGGCTCGGGGCCCACACCGCCGCCTCATAGTAGTCCTGCTTCAGGTGCGCCTTTAGCTCCTCCCGCGTCAGCAGCCGGCCCTCCTTGCCGAGCCGCTGCATCGCCTCCAGCTCCTGCCGCAGGAGCGGCGCCTCTCGCTCGCGGCCCAGCATCAGGTACCCGGGCGAGCCCAGGTTGCAGTCGATCTCGCCCTCCTCGATCAGCCTCACCACCGTTTCCACGCCGCTTGCCTGAAACGCCGCCGCGCGCCGCGTCTCCGCCTCGCCGAATTGGGCGAACTCGTAGCCCCATCTTAGGCCCGGAATGTCCGTCAGCGCGCCGCTCGATCGCCCCGACGC
>CAYFYG010000253.1:0-1832 GCA_964347225.1 uncultured Dehalococcoidia bacterium
ACCACCGACTTCGGCTCCTCGACCCCGTTACAGGGGATATGCGAGGTGTAGTTCAGCCTCGTCAGCAGCACCCCGTTGGCCGCGACGTACACCTCCCCCTCCTCCACATCCTCCTGTGCCTTCAGATAGGCCAAGCCATCACGTACCGACTTCTCAAGCTGGGATAGCGGGATCATCTGCCTACGCCCCCGTCAGCCGCGCCCGGCTCCGCATCGTCGGCCCGCCGTTGCTCATCCTCTTCGTCTGCATCGGCTGTCCCTTTCCGCAGTTCGGTATCGCGTACAGCCGGAAGTCCTCCCCCACCGCGTCCACGTTCAGGAAGTAGTCCCGCGTGTCGCTCATCAGGCCGCCGTCCCGGAACATCTCGCCGATCTCGCCCTTCTTGATCTCGTATACCTTCATCGCCGTGATGCGAAAGTTCTCCCGCGACTCGGCGATGGACGGGATGCGGTGGCCCACCACGTAGTAGCCATCGTCCACCTCGCGGATTATGTCGTGCGGGTCTCGGTCACCAGGCCCGAATGCAGTGTTCGACATTCGGATCAGCGGTACAAGCGATGCGTCCGTCGCCTTGTAGTGGCCGTTGGGCTCCAGTCCCATCGTCGCCGCCGTCTGGCGGCTGTTCGCAAAGCCACTCAATATCCCCTTGTCGAGATGATACACCCGCCGCGCCGGCGTCCCCTCATCGTCGTACATGTAGTGCCCGAACCCATCGATCGTCGGGTCGCTGAACGCCGTCACCAAGTCCGAGCCCACGCGCTTGCCGAGCTGGTTGTCCTTCAAGTCGCGCAGGAACCACGAGCGGCCCGCGTACCCCGTCTCGAACTTCAGCGCCCGGTCCAGCTCCGTGGGGTGCCCCACCACCTCGTGGCAGAGCAGCGCGTTGTAGTGGGGATCGGTCACCACCACCACGTCCTTATCGGTAGCCTTCAGGGGCTTGCACGAGGCCAGGGCCACCGTGTCCCGTCCCAGATCCAGCGAGAAGTCCATCAGATGGGGGAACTGGATGAATTCGCTCTCCAGCCCGCGGGTGATCAGCTCCCAACCGCGTTGGTGGCCCGTGAAGTCGTACAGTTCCTGGTAACCGTCCTTCCCCTGGGCCACCACGAAGCAACTCCCCTGGGTGATAGCCCACGTCTGCTCGATGTTCGCTCTCTCGGAGCTGACGAATAGCTGCCGCTCCAGCATCGTGTAGGCCGAAATGTAGTTGAAGGCCACGCTGGGGTCCAGCCCCTGCGCCCGCTGCGATACCTCTCGCACATACTTGCCGGCCTCCTCCAGCGGTACCGTCCGCGGGTCGATCTCGTACTGCGCCTCGATCGTGTCCTGGCGGATGTCGATAGCCGCCAGCGGCATGTCGTACAGAGCGTCGCCCAGGCCAGGGAAACGGATGCGCGTGCCCTCCTTGGCGCGGGCGTTGGCCAGCGCCCGTTCATAGGCGTGATCGAGCCCCTCCTCGAGACGGCCACTGAGCTCTGGTAGGTCGGCGGCGCCAATGATCTCGCCAAAGTAGCCGGGCGCCGCCATCCTCTCGCCCGCCAGGACACGGACGCCAAAGGCGAAGCCGTAGTCCTCCCCGCTGAACTTGTCCATCCCGTTCTCGGCCACTGCCACCTTCCCCTCGCTCACCTCGATGCGGACATCAGCGTAGCGGCAGTGGCGCTTGCCACGGGGATAAGAGGTGACGAGGTCGAACGCAGCATCTCGGACCTGCGGGATGGCGTCGATGCTCACTCTCTGGGGCACGTCTATCCCTCCGAAATTACGGATGCGGCCGGGGAGCTCCGCCCCCCTGACGGATTACGAGCCATTGTAGCCAGCCCGCCCTCTCA
>CAYFYG010000254.1:0-2387 GCA_964347225.1 uncultured Dehalococcoidia bacterium
GGCGACGCCTATATGGGGCACGTGTTCTGGGATACCGAGATCTTCCTGCTCCCCTTTTACACGTTCACATGGCCCGAGGCGGCGCGCGCGCTGCTCATGTATCGATACCACACCCTCCCGGCCGCTCGCGAAAAGGCAGTCCAGTTCGGCTGCCAGGGCGCCCTCTACGCCTGGCAGTCCGCCGAAACCGGGAAGGAAGTGACTCCCACTTTTGACATCAGTGGAGATGGTCACGTCGTCCCCATCCGCTGCGGCATGGAGGAGCACCATATCAGCGCTGACATCGCATACGCGGTCTGGCGGTTCTGGCAGGCGACACGAGACGTTCGATTTCTCTTGCAGGCGGGAGCGGAGATCGTCCTGGAGACGGCACGCTTCTGGGCCAGTAGGGCGAGGCCGGAAGAGGACGAGCGCTATCACATCCGGGGCGTCATCGGGCCGGATGAGTATCACGAAGGCGTCGATGACAACGCTTATACCAACTTCATGGCTCGATGGAATCTTGAGTGCGGCCGGGAGGTGGCGCAGCTGTTACGGGCCCGCTGGCCGCAGCGGTGGGCAGAGCTCCGAGAGCAGTTGAACATCTCCCTCGATGATCTCAGCTTCTGGCACGAGGCGGCTGCGCAGTTGGCAATTGATCGCGACCCAGCAACCGGGCTTCTGGAACAGTTCACCGGCTTCTTCCAACTGGAGCCGGTGGACCTGGCGGCGTACGAGCCCCGTTTGGCCGCGATGGACGTGCTGTTCGGTCGCGAGCGCACCCAGCGGTCGCAGATCATCAAGCAAGCCGACGTCGTGATGCTCTTCGCCTTGCACTGGGATCGCTTTGCCCCCGAGGTCCGCGAGGCTAACTTCCGCTTCTATGAAGAGCGGTGTGACCACGGAAGCTCCCTCAGCCCAGCCATGCATGCCCTGGTGGCAGCTCGCCTCGGTGACGTGACGCTGGCAGAGCGCCACTTCCACGAGGCCGCCGCCATCGACCTCCATGATGCCATGGGAAATGCGGCCGGAGGGGTCCATATCGCGGCCCTGGGTGGGCTCTGGCAGGTCGCGGTCTTCGGCTTTGGAGGCATGAGCATGGAGCCACGGGGTCTGGCCTTCGCTCCTCGCCTCCCTGAAGGCTGGACAGCGATGCGCTTCCCCATCCGATGGCGCCGCCGGCAGATTCTCGTATGCATCGAGCGAGACCCCCTGACAATCGCCGTGACGCTGAAGGTTGGCAGGCCGTTTGTCGTTCGCGTCGGAAGCGTCAAGCACAGACTCCAACGCGGAGAGGAGTGGACCTGCAGGGCCGATCCCCTTACCGGCGGCTGGCGGCAACACACATAGGAGAAGCGGAGTGGCGGTGATCGGCCGATCCGCGTCACTGGAGGCCATCCGAGCAAAGCGTTGGCGGTGGTGAGCGGCCGCAGCTCCTCATCTCTCGATAGCCACACGGTGGATGGTCTCCCCAATTTCCGAGACCTCCACTGCTTGTCAGAGGTGCCAAGAAGGCTTGACGAACGTCAGCGTCGTTGGGACACGACGGAGGCAACTGCACGATGCTCGCCGGTCAAGATAGAATCCCCTCGTCAGCAAGTATCGGGTACGCGACGAGGGGACTTGGCGCACGATAGCCCCTTGCGGACGGTCTCTCCGTATCTGGAGGTGGCTCAAGCATCGGGACTCTGCGGCCGGTGGACTCTTGATCCGGGAGTCGTGGGTTCGAATCCCACCGGGCCCTCCACCCATCATTCGATGTAAGGGACCGGGCCAGCAGGAAGCGAGAGTCCGGCCAAAGTATCCATTAGAAAATGGCCGGAGGTGTCCCAAAAACGCTGACGACACACAGTCGGTAGCCGCAGGCGCGCCCACGCCTTGGGGCACCAACGATACCATGAACCCCACGTGTCTTCGCGTTCGACTCAGCGGCGCCGAACCGGGAGTGACTACCAGCTAACCCCGCTGCGTGCGGTTCATGAGTGTGTGCGCACAATCGTAAGGTAGTGAGGCGAAGACCCTGATCCTCTGCCTATAAGGCGGGTGGCTGTCTATTTCATGGACAAGAGCGGCGGTGGATTCAGGAACTTGATGAATGGGAACAGACCTTTGCGCTGCCGTGACGGAAGCGCTATACTGCCAAGAGCTGCACGGGGTAGTTCCTGACACCGAGGGCGCGCATGAGACACATGAGCCCGGTGAGATGACGGAACTAGGCGACCACCACCGGCGCCGGCTACTTCTTGGCGCTTCCGCCGAGCGCAAGATAGGCCGCCGCAGCCTGTCGCGACTCCCAGCACTTGGCGCTCTGAGCCTCGCTCCTCTGGCCATCACACCAGCCGTGCTTCGGGGCTCCGTGGGGCAAGGTCCGGTTGGATCGCAGGGAGAGCCCTACCACACACCATACA
>CAYFYG010000255.1:0-1840 GCA_964347225.1 uncultured Dehalococcoidia bacterium
GTCTCGACGAGGCCCTCCTCGACCCGCACCAGCATCTCGGGCGAGGCGCCGATGATGTGGGCGTCCCCCATGGCCAGGTAGTACATGTAGGGCGAGGGGTTGACGGTGCGCAGGGCCCGGTAGACGGAGAAGGGATGGGCATGGGTGGGCCGCTGGAAGCGCTGGGAGACCTGCACCTGGTAGATGTCCCCGGCGACGATGTAGTCGCGGCAGCGCTCCACCTTGCCCAGGAAGTCCTCCTTCTCCGTGTTGGAGACGACGGTCTGCTGGCGGACAGGGGGCGGCTCGATGGGGTAGGGGACGGCGGGGAGGGGCCTGGCCAGCCGCTCCACCAACTCGTCAATGCGCCAGCAGGCCTGCCGGTAGGATGCCTCCACATCGCCGTCCAGGCGGCAGTGGGAGACGACCTTGATGGCGTGCTTCAGGTGGTCGAATACCAGGATGGTGTCGGTGAACATGAACAGGGCCTCGGGGAAGGCCTGCGGGTCGGCGTCGGGGATGGGGACGCGAGGCTCGAAGTGGCGGGCGACCTCGTAGGCGAGGAAGCCGACAGCGCCGCCGGTGAAGCGAGGGAGGCCGTCCTCGATGGGGGCCAGGGTGAAGCGCGAGAGCTCCTGTTCGATCTCCAGCAGGGGGTCGGAGCCCTCGTCGGCACGGGCGTAGGGGCCACAGCGGAGGACGCGGTAGGGCTCGGTGCCGATGAAGCTGTAGCGGGCCAGCCGCTCGCCGCCCTCGACGGACTCGAGGAGGAAGGAGTGGTCGCCACGGGCGACTTTGAGGAACGCCGATACGGGCGTCTCGAGGTCGGCGGCGACGTCGCGGTAGACGGGAGCCAGGTTGGCGTCCCGCTTCGCGGCCAGGGCGCGGACAGCCTCGAGGTCGGGGTGGTAGTTCATTCGCTCACCCTCGTGGTGTCGCGGAAGTAGGTGAGGTTCATGGCGTCACGGGCCTCGGCCAGGGTGCGCTGGCACTCCTGGCGCGCCCGCTTCGAGCCCTCGCGGATGATCTCGTCGACGAGGCGGGGCTTGGCGGCGAAGGCGGCCCGCCGCTCGCGGATCGGCTCCAGAAAGCGGTTGATGGCCCTGGCCAAGCGCTGCTTCACCTCCACATCGCCGACCTTGCCCTTGCGGTAGCGCCCCTTCAGCTCCTCCACCTCGTCGCGATCATCATTGAAGGCGTCGTGGTAGATGAACAGAGGGTTGCCCCGAACGCGGCCGGGGATGTCGGCGCGGATGCGCTTGGGGTCGGTATACATGGAGCGGACGCGCTCCTCGACCGTTTTGGGGTCGTCGGAGAGGAGGATGACGTTGCCGATGGACTTGCTGGCCTTGGCCTGGCCGTCGGTGCCGACGAGCATGGTGCCGATGGGCGCGTCGGGCTCGGGGAAGACGGGCGCGTAGGTGGCGTTGAAGCGGCGGGCGATCTCGCGGGTAAGCTCCACGTGGGAAGCCTGGTCGCTGCTCACGGGAACGACATCGCCCTTCACCATGAGGATATCGGCGGCCTGGAGGATGGGGTAGGAGAGGAGGGCCATAGAGGCCGTCTCCAGCTTGAGGTCACGCACGACCTCCTTGAGGGTGGGGATGCGCTGGGCGCGGGGCACGCTGACCAGGGGCATGAACAGCCAGAACAGGTCCAGGACCTCCGGCACCAGAGACTGGAGGTAGATGGTGGTCTTGTTGGGATCGATGCCGACGGAGAGGTAGTCGAGGGCCACGTCGCGGATGTTATCGCTGATCTCGCCGAGGTCCTCGGTACGGGTGGTGAGGACGTGGAGGTCGGCCATGAGGACGAAGCACTCCAGCTTGTCCTGGAGCTCGACGCGCATCTTGAGGGAGCC
>CAYFYG010000256.1:0-3613 GCA_964347225.1 uncultured Dehalococcoidia bacterium
GGAGGTGACTCACTTGGTGCCAGGCTGAACCGTACGCCACTGGGGTGGAGTGACGGGCATCACCCTTCGGCCGTGAAATGCGCGATGGGGGCGATGCAGCACGCAACCTCCGCTCTGACTGCGGGCGGTGGCCGGGAGGGCTATACCAGTACGGGCACGCTAGCTGCGGCTAATGGGTGGGGGTGCGGCCGCGTGAGGCGCACCAGTCATTGTAAGAGGGGACGTCCTCGTTGACGACCCAGAGGAAGTAGTAGCAGCCCAAGTCGCCGAGGAACTTGAAGCGCTTGCGCAGATCCTTGACGGTGGCCTCAAAGTCGTGGTGGGAGCGGAGGTAGGCGCGGAAGCTACCGTGCCGGCGATCCAACTCCAGCATCTCGTGGGCGTTGTCGACGGTGGCCTCGATCTTGCGTCGGTTGCGGATGACGCGGGGGTTGCTGGTGAGGGCGTCGAGGTCGTCCGGGGTGAGGGCGGCGACGGCGGCGGGGTCGAAGTCGCGGAAGGCCTCACGGATGCCTGGCCACTTGTTGTCGACGACCTTCCAGGACATGCCGGTCTGGAAGACGGCCTTGCTCATGACCTCGAGGTAGTCGGCAAGCGAACGGGGCTGGATGCGTTCGGGCGCGCGGTGTTCGTCAGGCATGTTATCGCTCCTCGTTCAGGGGACGGCCTCGCGAACGAGGGGTCTCACTACGTAGTACGTGAGAGAGGGCGTGTTAGGTCGATACGGCCTCGGCGGAGACGGGCGGACGGCGGTCGGCCCAGGGGTGGGCCTGCTCCAGTCGGGCGGCGAGGCGGAAGACAGTCACGCCCCTGAGCGGAAGACGGGTCGCAAATTCGTCCTCTGGTGGTGGCAGGTCGCCATGTAATGCCCTGCCCAAGTTGGCTGTTCTTAGGACGTTGGACTGATGAAGAGTACCGGAAGGAAAGGGGTGTTCCGTGCAGATGGTCAACGAATTCAAGCAGTTTCTGCTCAGGGGCAACATCGTCGACATGGCTGTCGGTCTGATCATGGCCCTCGCCATGTTCGCGCTCGTCGAGGCTCTGATCGAGGACCTTATCACGCCTGTCATTGCGGCCATCGTGGGCGAGCCGGATTTCGCTGCTCTGACTTTCGAGATCAATGACAGCACGTTCAGGTACGGTGACTTCATCAACGCGGTGATTACGTTCGTTTCAATAGCTGCAGCGGTGTTCTTCTTCATCGTCGTTCCGATGAACGGCCTCATCGCTAGGTCCCGCAAGGAACCGCCCGCGGACCCGACGGCGAAGAAGTGCAGGGAGTGTCTGAGTGAGATCCCAGCCGACGCCCGAAGGTGCGCGTTCTGCACGTCCGAGGTAGCGCCGGCCTAGGCCGTTAGCGAGAATCCTTCAGCGAGCGTGAGTCGGCGCTGCAAGGCGTTGGACCAGGTAGAAAGCGGGAGCGGTATGGCGGGCGGCTGGCTGTGGTGGGGCCGGCGCCACGTGCGTTCATGCCGAGACTGCTTGGGCAGAGACGGGCGGGCGGCGGTCGGCCCACGGGCGGGCCTGCTCGAGCTGAGCGGCGAGTCGGAGGAGGGTAGCCTCGTCGCCGAAGCGGCCGACGAAGTGGGTGCCGACGGGGAGGCCCGCATCGTTCCAGAAGAGGGGCACGGACATGGCGGGCTGGCCGGTGACGTTGCAGATGGGGGTGAAGGGGACGAAAGCAGCGGCACGGGTAAAGCCGCGGAGGGGATCGTCGGGTGGGGAGTCGAAGGTGCCGAGGGGGACGGGAGGCTCAGCCATGGTGGGGGTGAGCCAGACATCGTGGTCGACGAAGAAGCGGGCGACGGCGCGGGACATCATCTGCTGCATTGTGACTGCGATGAGGTAAGAGGGGGCGGTCTGCTGGCGGCCCATCTCGTAGAGGCCCCAGGTTAGGGGCTCGAACTGGTCCTGCGTGACGGTACGACCGGTGGTCATGGCGGTGCCGTCGATGGTGAGGGCGCAACCCGCTGACCAGACGGTGGTGAAGGTCTGGACGATCATCGGTCCGTTGAGGGGTGGGCTGGCCTCAACGACGTCGTGGCCGAGGTCGGCGCAGAGGGCGGCGGCGTCCTTAACGGCGGCGACGCAGTCGGAGTGGATGGGCGTGCCGGTGGCGGCCTCGGTGGTGAAGGCGATGCGGAGCTTGCCAGGGTCGGCACCGACTTCCTGGAGGAAGGGTCGTTCGGGGGGCGGAGCCCAGTAGGGATCGCCGACGTCCGGGCCGGAGGTGGCGTCGAGGAGGGCGGCGCTGTCGCGGACGGAGCGGGTGAGGGCGTGCTCGGATACGATGCCGTTCATGATGTCGCCGAAGTCGGGGCCGAGCGGGTTGCGACCACGGGTGGGCTTGAGGCCGAAGAGGCCGCAGCAGGAGGCAGGGATGCGGATGGAGCCGCCGCCATCGTTGCCGTGGGCGACGGGGACGATGCCGGCAGCGACGGCGGCAGCGGAGCCGCCGCTGGAGCCGCCGGTTGTGCGCTCGGTATCCCAGGGGTTGTGACAGGGGCCGAAGAGATGGGGTTCGGTGGTGGGGACGAGACCGAACTCCGGCGTGTTGGTCTTGCCGAGGACGACGAGCCCGGCACGCTTGAATCGAGCGACGAGTTCGGTGTCGTGGGTGGCGATGTAGTCGCGGAGGAAGGCGGAGCCTGATGTCAGACGAACGCCGCCGTATGCGGCCAGGAGGTCTTTGAGGAGGAAGGGAACGCCAGCGAAGGGGCCGTCGGGGAGGGGTGCGGAGGCGACCTTGCGGGCCTCGTCGAACATGGGGGTGACGACGGCGTTGAGGGTGGGGTTGAGGCGCTCGATGCGCTCGATGGCGGCGTCAACGAGTTCGACGGGCTTGACCTGTTTGCGTCGCACGAGGTCGGCCTGGGCGGTGGCGTCGAGGAAAGCGAGGTTGTCCATGGGGTCCTCCCTGGGAATATCGGCCTTCGACTTCGTTACGGTGTCAGATTGCGGCTGCGGAGTCAAGGGTGGGTCATTGCTCGCCCAGCAGCGCCCGCCGGCTCATAGTGACGATCCAGCGCCAGTGGAGGATGAGGTGCAGACCGATGATGACGAGCAACGCCACTCCCGCCCAGTCATGGATGTCGATCCAATCGCTGCGGGTGACGGCCAGGAATTCGTCCTGGCCCGCCGGCCGGGCGGCCCCGCGGCCGCCCCGGAAGCCGTCGCCGCGCTCCAGAGCGAGCCAGAGCACGAAGCCGGAGAGGACCTCGAGGAGGAAGGCGAGGAGGGCGGATGCGGGTATCAGGTAGAGGACGGATCCCTTTCTCACGGCACCCTCCAAATGCGACCGACAGAGCGGCTGGGTGGGCTAGGTAGGGGGCTCCGTTACGGTGCCAGATTGAGGCTACGGAGTCAAGGGCGGAAACGCCCTCCCGCTGCCCAGACCGACCAGGGACGGCCCTCGGGCCGGGCCCCAGGCGGAGGGGTGTGCCTGCCTGATCGGCCGGGGCAGAGAGAGGGACACTCTCGCTTGACACGACGAGGGGAAGCATCCCATCATCGTCTGGGCCAGCATACATCTGTGACGAGGAGCGCGCTGTGACGTGGGTCACAGTTCGGCGAAGATCCGCGGCTTTGGAGGCGATGGAGTGACGGCGATCAG
>CAYFYG010000257.1:0-3566 GCA_964347225.1 uncultured Dehalococcoidia bacterium
GATAGGGACTCGACGTAGCGGCGCTGGCCCTCGGCGTAGATGGTGTCGAAGGCGAGAGAAGACTTGCCGGAGCCGGAGACGCCGGTGATGACGACGAACTTGTCGCGGGGGATGACGACATCGATGTTCTTGAGGTTGTGCTCGCGGGCGCCGCGGACGATTATTGAGTCCAGGGGCATCTGAATGACCTCCGGGTGCGGGTCTTGGCCTAAAGCGCTATTGTAGCGCGCGGCCAAGATTAGAACAAGGGTTTTAGGGGAGGCTCGCGCTGGACTGTTGGCCGCTTACCTTGTAGCCTACGTCTACAGCGGTAGCGAAACAGCAGGAGCGGGACATGAGACGACGCAGCATCGCTTTCGGCCTTGGAGCGCTGATTCTCGCGGCCACCGTTATGGCGCTTGCCGCCTGCGGAGACGACGAGGAAGAGGGCGCGGCGAACGGGGGTGGCGAGACGCCCGCGGCGGAAGGAGGAGACATGACGGACGGCCCGCCGGCGGTGTCCGGCGAGACGGTGACCACGGACAGCGGCCTCCAGTATATAGATGTCGAGGAGGGTCGGGGAGACGAGCCGCAGCCGGGGCAGACGGTGGTGGTGCACTACACCGGCTGGCTCACCGACGGGACGAAATTCGACAGCTCCGTGGACCGGGGCACTCCGTTTACCTTTGTGCTCGGCGCAGGACAGGTGATCGCGGGGTGGGATGAAGGGCTGGCGACGATGAAGCTGGGCGGCAAACGACGGCTGATCATCCCACCGGAGCTGGCCTACGGTGAGAGGGGCGCCGGCACCACCATACCGCCCAATGCGACGCTGACCTTCGATGTGGAGCTGCTGGGGACCCAGTAAGCCATCGGCGACATGGTGGGGCTGACCGGGGGCACGTGGTGGTTCTAGCAGGACCAGCGTTTGTTTGACCAGTTCTGGTCTTAGGCGGCATTCCGAGCCGCCGGCTCCCTCAGCCCGTCAGCTCGCCGATGACGTAGCGGATCTCCACCGTAATCCGCGTGTCGCTGTTATTGACCACCTGGAATTCGCCGCAGCCGCTGCTGCCCTGGCCGGATGGGCCCTCTCCGATCAGGTCCCGGCCCCCCATGCGCATCCAGTAGACTTCGACGTCCACCTCCGCCGGCGGGTAGGGGTGCCGCACCTGCCAGCTCAAGTAGAACACGAGGGCGGCGCATGGGGGTGGCGTGAGTTCCATCCCCTCGGCCAGTGCGACAGGGTCCAGACTATGGACGGCTCGTGGCCGCAAGACCGATGTGAGGACGCTCTCAGCAAGCGAGTCCACCCCGGGGTCAAGTTCGATGGGCGCTGCGTGCGGTGGTTCCGCCTCAGGGTTGGGCGACGCAGCAGCGGTGGGGGAGGGTGTCGCAGCTACCGACGGCGTCGTAGTGGCCGTAGGAGGGCTGGGCACGGATGTGACGGTGGCCTCAGGGTGGATGTGGAAGCGGAAGGGGATTCGCCTTCGTCATCTCCGCAGCCCACTACGAGAAGGGCCCCGGCGCCGAGAAAAGTGGCCATGAGGCGGACGGCAAAGGTCATTCTTTGGACTCCTCTTCTTCAATGTTCCGCCGCCGCGAGCGACGGGGTGCGGAGCGTCGACCAAGGATCACGAGCCCAGCCGCCTACCGAAGTCGTCCAGCTTCTGCTCAAGGCGCCGCTGCACGGAGGCCATGGTGAAGTCACCGCGCGTGCGCTCCAGGATGCCGCGCATGGCGTCGGTGGTGCGGCGGAGTCCGCCGGTGACCGCCTCGGGGAAGTCCATCGTGATGAGGACGTCATAGATATCGCCCATGGCGGCGAGGACGGCCTCGCAGTGCGCGACTTCGCCCTCACGGAGGGAGTCGAGGAGGTGACGGCGGAGCTCGCCGATAGTCTCGGCGAGGCCGTTCATGTAGGCGGCGGTGAGGACATCGAGGTCCTCAGGCGTGGGCAGGGTCCGCCCAGCGATGAGGGCGAGGGTGGTGGCCGCCTCGGCGTACTCCTTCTGGGCGTCGTGGACGAAGCCTGTATGGAAGTTGTTGCGGTTGTCGGCGAGGGCGACGTCGACCTCGCTGAGGTTGGCCGCAGCCTTGGCGGTGAGCTCCTCGGCGGCGTCGAAGTCGCGGCGATGGACGCAGCGGATGGCGTTGGCGGAAAGGCGAATCGTCTCGCGGCAGAGGGCGAGGGCCTCCTCGCGGGCGCGGTGCTTCTCGGTGAAGTGGTCGCGGGCGGCGTCCGCGATCTCGTTCAGGCCGTCGGTGTTCACGGCGTGCCCTCCCATCGCTCCCAGTGATCATAACAGAAGTCGCATTCGCCGGAGAGCCATTCCTGACCTGAGGTGTCCGCCCTCACTACTCCCGTCATTGTCCACCCCGCAGGAGAGGCCGTATCGATGGCGAACTGATAGGCTCGCACTAGGCGCACAAGGTCCTCCATGGCCGGCGGCCTGAACTGCATCGCCGACACGAGAGCATAGTACAGGAAGCCTCCCTCCTGTCCGACACTCTTGGCCGCCAGAGCATATAGCGCGGGCTTGGCCCCGCCGAAGTCATCAGCCACCGCCGTGGGGGCACGGCCCGTCATCTCTGCGAAGTCCTGAGCCACCTCTCGTACGGGAAGGATGCGAACCTCATCCGTTTCCCATTCGGTCACGTAAATGCCTTCCAGGACTGTGCCGTCAGGCAGACCCTCGCACGGCGCGAAGCCCTGGCCATCGCACGTCAGGTGTTGTGGCCGGGCGTGGGTCAGGAGCGCTTGAGCGTCCCCATCAGAGATCGCGGGCGCAATCTCTGATGCCAGGAAGTCTCGGAAGCTCGCTAGGTCAGGCGCGACAGCCGTCGCGTTGGACGCGGCTTCATCGGCGGGAGTGGGCGACGTCTCGGGGAGGAAGGGCGGCTCGGTGACGCCGCCGTCGCAGGCGGTGAGAACGGCCGCAGATACCGCGGCGCCGGAGAGGAGGGAGAGCGTTCTCACAGGTCCTTCACTGGGTCAGGGAACTCGCCCTCGCGGGCGGCGTCTATCATCTTCCTCGTCTCCCCGGGCATGTCGACGCCCAACTCGTTGAACTTTCGCTCCGTCCAGCGGCCGATCTGGCGAGGGTCCTTGTAGTCCTCGAGTCGCTTGGGCTCGGAGCCGTAGTCCTCAAGGACGGCGGACTCGGAGCGATGGTAGGCGAAGGCGGAGACGGCGCGCTCCAGCTCGGCGGAGCCGCACGCCTTGCAGTGGGCGTCCACAGGTGAGTTCACGCTCCTGACGAAGACGCTGGTCAGGCGTCCACAGCTCTGGCACTTGTACTCATAAATGGGCATCGTCAGTCCTCACCGAAGGCGTCGTCGGCGCCGTCGCCGTCGTCGAAGTCCTCCGGCATCTCACCCGCCTCCATACGCTCCAGCTCGGTCTCCATCTCGGCGTCCAGGGGCTCCCCCATCTGGCGGCTCATCTTGCGGACCCAGCGGGCCATGGAGCGGGGGTCGTTCTCATCGACGTCGGCGAGGCTGGACTCGTCGAGGCCGGCGAAGTCGTCGTCTCCCGAGCGGAGGACGGCGACGCGGGAGATGAGGCGAGCCATGTCGGGCGAGCCACA
>CAYFYG010000258.1:0-2588 GCA_964347225.1 uncultured Dehalococcoidia bacterium
GGCATGTTCCTCATGGGCCAGGACCCGTTCGACATGGACCGCCACGTCGCCCAGCTCCGCTCCATGGCCTTCTTCGTCGGCCGCCCGTGGCCGGTGGAGGTGGCGCTATGGGACGTCATCGGTCAGGCCACCGGACAGCCGGTCTATCGCCTGCTTGGCGGCGGTGCCGATAGGCTGAAGGCATACGCCTCTACCGGCGAGCTGCGCCCCCTCGAGGCGCGGGTCGAATCGGCCCAGCAGATCGTCGCCGAGGGGTTCAAGGCGCTCAAGCTGCGCTTCCATAGCGCCAACTGGCGCGACGACATCCGCACCTTGGAGGCCGTGCGCGAGGCCGTCGGTGACGACATCGACATCATGGTCGACGCCAACTGGGGCTGGCGCATCGCCCCCGACCTTCAGCCCAACCGCTGGGACCTGAAGACCGCCGTCGCCGCCGCCGCGGAGATGGAGCGCTGCGGCGTCTACTGGCTGGAGGAGCCCCTGGACGTTTACGATTACGACGGCCTGGCCGAGCTGCGATCGACGCTTTCGACGCTAAGGTTAGCCGGCGGCGAGCTGAACCGAGGGCCCGAGGAGATACGCGCCTACCTCGAGAACGGCTGCTTCGACGTCTACCAGCCGGACTGCACATTCGTGGGCGGCATCTCAGGGGCGCGGAAGATCGCGGCGATGGTGGAGGCGGCGGGCAAGGCGTTCACGCCGCACACCTGGAGCAACGGCATCGGCCTCCTGGCCAACATGCACGTTGCCGCCGCCTCGTCCCGTGTCCCCTACATCGAGTTCCCCTACGATCCGCCGAACTGGACGCCCGAGACCCGCGACTTCATCTTCGCCGAGCCGCTGCGCATCGACGCCGAGGGCTACGTCCACCTGCCCCAGAAGCCGGGCCTGGGGCTCGAGCTGGACGAGGAGAAGCTGAAGCAGTACGAGCAGGCGGACACCAGCCGCCTGATCTAGCTCACCCTTCGCCCCCGGCCGAGCTGACCTTTACCGAACCTTAACCTTCCCCCGCGCAACGTTTACCGAGACCGCAACCTCCCGCTGCTATCGTGGACTGTGGGAGGGAAATGGGACAGATGGACAACTGGCTGCCGGACTCCGCCTTCGTTGTCGTGGTCGTGCACGGCACGCACGATGTGACCCGCACGACCTTGCCGGACGTCACCGCGACCAAGCGGTACATCGAGAAACTGCGGCAGCGGGGGATCCCGGCGGCCAGCATCCGTCTCTACCGCACGCGGCTGGTGAGGCCCCCTCTCCGCGCCTCCTAGAGCGTCAGCGTCCCGCTACGAGATCCCCCCGAACCCCGGCGGCATCCCGTCCAAGTGCGCCACGTCGTTCAGACGCCACAGCACCCGCCGCTCGCCCTCCGCCCGTATCGATGTAACCCCAGCGTTGAGCGCGTAGAACAGGATGTCGCGCTCCACCCCCAGGATGTGGCTCACGTAGCTCATGATCACCGCCCCGTGCGCCACCACCGCCACCCGCCTGCCCGCGCACTCCGCGATGACGCGGTCCAGCGCCCCCACGATGCGGCGGCGTGCCGTCGCGCTGCCCTCGCTGCCGGGGAACGAGTCCCACGTCGGCCGGCGCGCGACCCGCTCCCGCAGGGCCAGCGCCTCCTCCTCCGTGAACGCGTCGTAGTCGCGCTGGGCCCGGCCCAAATCCACCTCGTGCAAATTCTCTACCGTGCGCACCGTCAAGCCCGTCGCACCGGCTATCGCCTGCGCCGTCTCCCGCGTCCGGCGCATAGGGCTCGAATACAGGGCGTCGATCCTCTGTCGGGCGAAGCGCTGGCCCAGGCGCCGCGCCTGCTCGCGCCCCACCTCGCTCAGGGGCGGGTCGTCGTCCGGCCCGTCGTACTCGCCACGGTTCCCCTCGGACTGGGCGTGGCGCACCAGGTACAGCCGCGTCGCCTCGCCGCCGATGAGCAGCAGGTCCCGGAAGTACGAGGCGATAGGCTCGCCGCGGGGCTCAGATTCGGATTTGGCGCTCATCTCCAGGCCGAATGATACGTGATTCCCAACGCCCCGCCAAACCTACCGCCGTCCGAACCGCTCGTAGTGCACCACCTCCGCCAGGGACATGCGCTCCGTTACGCTCGGTGCTTCGGCAGGCCAGCCGATGGGCATGATCCCCACCGGACGCGCGTGCTCCGGGAGCCCCAGGATGCGCGACACCTCGTCGTCCCGGTAGGCGCCGACGAAGCAGGCGCCCAGGCCCTCGTTGTGGGCTGCCAGCAGGATCATCAGCGAGGCGAAGGAGGCGTCGATAAGGTTGTAGAAGTGGCGGCCGCGGCCTCCGTACTTTTCGGCGTTGCGCTCCATGTTGCGGCAGGCGACGATGACCACCGGCGCCTCGGCGACGAACTTCTGACGTACCGCCGCTTCCGCCAGACCACGCTTCGTCTCTGGCTCCCGCACTACCACGAACTCCCACGCCTGGAGGTTCCCCGCGCTCGGTGCCCTCACGGCGCTGCTCAGCAGCTTCTGGATCAGCTCTTCCGGCACCGGGTCGGGCCGGAAAGCGCGCACCATACACCGCTTGCGGACGAGATCCTCGAACTCCATGTCAGCCTCCTAGGCACC
>CAYFYG010000259.1:0-1753 GCA_964347225.1 uncultured Dehalococcoidia bacterium
GTGGCTCTGGAGAGGAGGGTAGACATGGCTCCTCAAGCATCCCTGCGGCTGTTCTGCTCTCACGGTGCTGCCCTGTTCTACATCGCTCAGCATCCCGACTGCGTCGCACGTGACCTGGCCGACGCCCTTGTGGTGACGCGGCGGACGGTATGGACGCTGATCAGCGACCTCAAGCGGGCAGACCTGATCAAGATACGCAAAGAAGGAAGGACTCATCACTACAGGATCAAAGAAGAGGCTCCCTTCCCAGACCCGCTGCTCTCTCACTTGCGGGTGGGTCGGGTCTTTCAGGCGCTCGTTGCCTGAGAGCTTCCGAACCGAAGGAGCGGTCTCACCATCATGGGGCCGTGAGCACGCCCAGCGAAATCAAGCCCCGGGCCATGGCCCTAAGATGTTGGGGCGCTCCTGCCGTAACGTAGAGCATCAGCTTCGCCGACAGGCTCCCCTCTCTCGGCTACCGCATTACACGACCATCGCCCGTCAGCGGGTCCTGCGTCAAGAACCTTCCGATGGCCGGGTCGTAGTAGCGGGCGCGGTGGTAGTAGAGGCCGGTCTCGCAGTCCCGCTGCTCGCCGGTGAATAGGAACGCGTCGTCGTAGTAGGGCGGGGCGCCCGTCCGCACCTCGCCGAACACATCGTACCCGTAGGAGGCCGTCACGTTCCCGCTGCCGTCGGTCGTATCGGTCGTGGAGCCGAGGCCGTCGCAGCGAGTGTGGTCAACGACCTAGGGTTCCTAGTCTGACCCACTATTTCTTGATTACTCTCGTCCTGACTAGCCATGCTACGCACAACCCGATCCCCGATCCAGCAACCCCTACTGCAATGATTATCGGTATGGCCAGCGGGTTCGCGCCTTCGACAATTACAGCTACTATCCAGTAGGACGTGAGTGCCCCGACTGCCAGAAAGCCTAGGATGTAGGGAAGATCCAAACGGAATCTGCTCACGGCGCGCAGGTCCTTATGTTGTGCCCAGCGCCAGCAGCGAAGCCACCAAGTTGAGTAAGCGTCTCTGAGGGTATGGGTCCGAAAGCTGCAGCTCCAACACCCGCTGCGCTGGTGGCGCTAGGAGGGCGGCCGGTAGCCAGCTTGACCTGCCTTGCTCATCGCCTCCATGCCCTCTCGGACGGTCATCAAAGGCGTAGTCTTGATCGCCTTCACGGCTCCCCCTGCAGCAGCGGCGATGGACACGGCAGCGGCCGAAATGTTGTCGGGCATGTCGGCGATCACTACCGCATCGTACTCGCCGAAGGACATGTAGAAGGATACGAGCTTGCCTCCCAGTGCCTCGATCGCCGGACGAAGGGCCTCTGCTCTGTCCTGTGGCTTCTTGATTAGCCCACCCCAAGCGTCTGGCGTGTAGGCGGCTTGAACCATGTAGTGCGGCATGGGATAAACCTCCTTCGCGTGACTGCGTCGATGGGCGCATTGTGCGCCTGGGCCGGGCGGCTGTCAACGGCCTCTAGCGCCGCCCCGCGACTTGAAGCGCCCGAACACTGCCCCAGCCGCCAGCGCCAATCAGGCCCGACCTCAGCCACGGACCTTGGCGACGCAACACTTGTGCCGGGAAGCCCGTCTATACTCCGGCAGCCAAGAGTGTGCACCGTTATGGAGGGCGCAATGGTAAGACCCAAACCATGTCCCCGATGCGGCGGCCAGTTGGTCAGGTGGCATGACGTCGACCTGAGTTGCCTGCAATGCGGCCACATCGCCTACGAGCGCAATCCATTGCTCGGCCCCGGGTGGTCCGACGC
>CAYFYG010000260.1:0-6447 GCA_964347225.1 uncultured Dehalococcoidia bacterium
CGCGCCGCCTCATAGATCCGCTCGACGCCCTCCTTCGTCACCCACTCTCCCAGCAACTGCGGCGCGACATACGCTGAGAACGGAAACCCGCGCTCCTTCCCTGTGAAATCTGACTCCACAATGACGCCTGTCAGCCTGCCCTCCCTGTCCACGACCGGCACGCACCCGATGCCGCGGTCCAGCATCGTCTGGGCTACCTCCTCCAGAGTTGCATCTTCTTGCACCACCGTCACCGGCTGCGTCATGATCTCTCTAACCTTCATGCTCGCCTCGCCTTCGAACTGCCGCCCGTCTGCTCAGGTCGGAGTCTCGCCTGCCGCTTCGATCAGGATGGTCAGCCCGAACTGCCCTCTCCCGCTGACCTTATCATGAGAAGCAGCATCACCACAGGTGTCTCCGCGTGAAGGCCATGTGGAAGCTCCGCGGGCATGTGAACCCATGCTCCGGCTTGGGCTTCCACCGTGTCGTCCCCAAGCATCAAACGGGCTTCCCCTTGGATGATGTGGATAATGGCTGACGTCGAGGCCGTATGTTCCGAGAGCTCCTGCCCGGCATCGAACGCAAAGACTACGGCCTTCACGTGGTCATCCGCGTGCAGCGTGCGACTGAGGATACCGTCGGGTGGGATATCCACCTCCCTCACCAGATCAGCAACGTAGGTGTAGTCCGACCTCATCACGACAGTCCCTAGACGTCGCGCGGCACGCGGAGAACAGCGCCAGCGGCGACCCTCCAGTGTCGCATACCGCAGCCCCTTACCTTTGTGGCAGCATTGTGCCCCCACGCTGGATGGCTGTCAACAAGATGTCCTAGCCGCTCTCGGGTCGCGCGTTTGCAGATTCGCTTGCCGAGCCGCTAACCTAAGCGGCCCCGCCTGCGTTTCTCCATATCGGGTAAGGCCAGCCGCGCTGGCTCTCCCACGGCTAGCCCCTCGACGTGGCCGGATGCCACCTGCATTCGACACCCAGCCACGCCGGGGGGTCATCTTTTTGAAGCCTGGGGGGAGAGCTGCGGGTGACCTGGGGCGCCGGAACGCGCTAGCCGCCGCACGCTTCCGGTGATGGTTCCCGAGGTGCTACAGTATGCAGCGGCCCTTCCACGGAGAACTGCTCGTACTGTTGCGCGAAGGGGATGTCGTGAGCGCGGAGATGACACCGGTGGCCGTCGACCCAGAGCGCATGCGGAGCGCGTGGGCTGGTCGGATTTCGGGCTGTCAGCTCGGGAAGGCGGTGGAGGTCCTGTCGATCAGGCAGGGCCACGAAGGGCTGACTTCGTATCTGCGAGAGGCAGGCGCGCTTCCACTGCGCGACTACGTCCCTCTGATCGGCGGCACCGTTGTCGAGTTCACCGGCCGCACATCGTGTCGCGGCGAGTTCTCTCGCAGCGAGCCGGACGACGACATCAACTACACCGTGCTCGCGCTCATGCTCCTGGAGCGCTGTGGCCTCGGTCTGTCCACGGAAGAGGTAGCGCGCGCCTGGTTGCGGTTCCTGCCGGTGGCGTCCACGTGGACGGCGGAGCGGGCCGCGTACCGCACGCTCCTAGAGCGCGCGCACGAGTTGTTCGCCTACGGCACGCCCCCGGGCTTCGACCTTGCGGAGTGCGCCCGCAACGAGTACAGCGAGTGGATCGGCGCCCAGATTCGCGCCGATATGTACGGCTGGGTATGTCCTGGGCGTCCCCGGTTGGCAGCCGACCTGGTACGGCGCGACGCCGCGCTCTCCCACAGCGGAGACGGCGTGCATGGGGCTGCCTTCGTTGCCGCTCTGGCCGCCGCTATCCCGGCGGCGGAATCGTTGGAGGAGGCGGTCGCCGTGGCGCACGACCAGGTTCCCGGCGGCACGCGAGTATCGGAGGCCATTGGCTTCGCGCGGTCGCTCGTGGCAAAGGACGACGCCGTCAAGCGTATTCGCGAGCGATACGCGGGGCTATCCCCCGTCCATAGCGTGAACAACCTCGCGCTGGTCGTCTGGGCTCTCCTCTCCCGGCAAAACGACTTCTCGGCGGCCATCGGCGACGTTGTCGCGGCGGGTTGGGACACCGACTGCAACGGGGCCACTGTCGGCGGCCTCTGGGGGCTCACGGGACGCCCGATCCCCGAGCATTGGAGCGCGCCGTGGCGCGGGCGGGTTGCGGTGAAGCTGGCAGGCGTTGGCGAGCTTCATCTCGATGACCTCGTGGCGCGCACGGTCGCGGTGGCGGAACGCATCGGCGCGGCGGCGTCGTGACACCGCAACGAAGGTTGAGGCACCCCGGCATGCGTGGAATCGCCGTGTTGGGCGGGCTGAACATGGACCTCATAGTCGAGACGCCGCGGCCGGCCGGCCCGGGTGAGACGCGTGAGGGGAACAGGTTCTATACCACGCCGGGAGGAAAGGGCGGCAACCAGGCGGTCGCGGCCGCGCGGATCCTGGGCGGACGGGCGCCGGTGATCATGGTGGGGCGAGTTGGGCGGGATCCGTACGGCGATGACCTGATCGCGTCCCTGAATCGCGCTGGGGTCGACACGAGATACGTCCGCCGGGATACAGAATCCGGCTCCGGGGTGGCCGTGATCTTCATCGACGCCGAGGGCGAGAGCTACGTGAACGCTGTCTACGGTGCCAATGCCCGCTGCGATCGGCAACAGGTCAGGGACGTGCGCCAGGCCCTGAAGGACGCGAGCGTGCTGCTTGTCCAGCAGGAGACGCCGCTCGACGTGACGTTCGAGGCGATGAAGGCCGCCCGCACAGCGGGGGCGACGGTGATCCTCGACCCAGCTCCCACTCGGTCCCCCCTTCCGGACGGCTTTCTTGGTGTCTGCGATATCGCCACGCCAAACGAGCACGAGGCGGCGGACCTTTACGGCTTCGTGGTCGATGGCGCGCACGCCGCGCGCCGGGCAGCACTACACATCCGTGATCGGGGGGCGCCGACCGTGATCGTGACGCTCGGAGAAGCGGGCGCATGGGTGGAGGGCAATGACGTCTCGGAACTGGTGCCCGCCCCCAGCGTCCGCGCTGTCGCCACGGTTGGTGCGGGAGACGCGTTCAACGGCGGGCTGGCGGCGGGTTTCGCCATGCGACTCGATCTCATTCAGGCCGTTCGCGTTGGAGTCGTTGCGGGAGCGCTGTGCGCGACGAAGGAGGGTGCGCAGCAGGCCATGCCGACGTTCGCGGAGGTACAGCGTCTGCTGGCGCGCTACTAGTTGGCAGTCCCGACCCCCCTCGCGGCGGGAGCCCCGACGCGGCGCTAGCTCACGCCGTTGGGGCGGACGAGAAGGGCAGGGACACGGCCGAACTGCAGGACACCGTAGGCCACGCTGCCCATGAGCCGGCTGAGGTTGTGAGTGCCGCGAGTGGCCATCGCGATCAGCCCCGCATGAGACTGTTCGGCGACGCGGATGATCTGTTGGGGCGCCTCGCCCATGACGACGACGGTCTCGACCGTGGCGCCCCCACGTTCCGCCTTGGCGGCCACGTCAGACATGAAGGAGCGAGCCTTTTCCATCAAGTCCTCGATGATGCGCGCGATGCCGGGGGGCGCATTTGCGGCATCCAGATAGGGTCCCACCGGATCGATCACGTGGCAGAGAACGATGGAGGCGGCCATCGCTTTGGCCAGTCGCTGCGCCTCCGGCAGCGCGTGGGTGGAATAGGGAGCGATGTCGAGTGGGACCAGGACTTTCGGCGTTTCAAAGGCCGGACGCGCCTGGCTGGAAGTAGCTCTTGTCACAACCAGCGGTCGAGTCATGTTCCGGAGCATGAAGTCCAGAGCGCCTCCGAACAACCAGCGGCTGGTGCCGTAGGTCATGACCGTCAGCTCCACGGAGCCGGCCTTGTCCAGGATGCATTCCGGTGGCTGTCCAGTAACCACTTCAGATTCCACAGTTAGCCCGTGCGCCGCCATGTCATCCCTTCGCGCTCGCAAGTACTCCTCGGCGCGCGCGACATGGCCGTCGCTATCGGCCACCTCGGGCTCGACGACGGTGAGCAGGTCGATAGCGGCCCGGCAGCATTCAGCAGCGTGCTGGGCCCAGTGCAGACCGACCTCTGCGGCCGGACTGCCATCGAGAGGCGCAAGAATACGATTGACCATCTCTCGCCGTGGAATCGAGCTCCCTTTTCGGTTCCATAGACGCACAGATACCGACGAGAGTTACAGGGCTCCCGCGGGCATATGGGGGACATCTTCGCGTCCAGGGGTGGGCCGAGGCCCCGTTAGTACGCAGAAGAGGAGAACCCCTCGGCGTGGCTGGGCATCAACTGTTGCCGGAAACCGGCCACGTCGAGGGGTTACCAGGGGAGGAACAGCGCGACTGCTGTACCCGCATAAAGAAACGCAACTGGGCCGAGCTTGGTTAGCGAGGAAGCGTTCGGCGCACGAACCCTTTGGCGGTTTCTTCAGGCCATCCGCCCCGAATCAGCTCCTCCACGATCTCCTGTTTGTTCTTACCCTTTGCGAGGGCGGCGCTCATCACTCTCGCCATCTCATGAAACGCCTGTTGCTCGTCACGCTTCTGTTGTGATGATGATCCTGCCATGGCGCGATACCTGCCCGTCAATATGCCCGGTCAACGGGATTTTGCACCGAGCCTCGCGCTCTGTCAACCAGGGACACGAGAGGGGCGACCGCCCACAACTGTCCCACCCTCTCGGCCATACCCTGCATGCGCCGCCGAGCAGGGGCTCAGAGACGGGTGCTGGGCGCTTTCAGTCGGGAGGTGCACCCTGGCCTCGTGGCCAGGCGCCTGGCGGGAAGTGAAAAGGAGCGTTCGGGCCTTGGCTTCGCTAGTCGCCGGCGAAAGTCTCGCCCTCGTCCGAGCTTAGAACCTCATCGCCAGAAGAATCGCTGGGCAGCTCTTCCGAGCTTGAATCGCCCTCCCTGGTGAAATAGAGCCAAACGCCCAGGGTTACTCTTGCCCCGTAGTCACCGGCTGCGCTGACCAGCCGCCACCCCTCCGCCGCCCGTCCATTGCAGATCTCATTGACTATGTTGGCGAACTCATCCTGCTTCATGTCTGCCGGGCTGCGTGCGACGTATACGACGTCGTAATCCGTGCGTGCCATCTGCTGTCCTCCGAAGCTAGCGGTCGCGTTCAAGAGAGAACCCCTCGGCGTGGGCGGTGGAGTGAGAAGCCACGTCGAGGGGCTTCTACGGTGGAGGCCGAATTGTCTCCACCCAAACGATAAACGCTTGGCGGCTCGTCTTGGTTATCGGCTGGACGCTGGTCCCCTACCCCAGCCAGCACCTCCTGGCGTATCAGGTGCTCGCCGCCAGGGTGAGAGCAGGGCCGGTCTAAGGGCCTGCCAGTCCACAGGCACACTGGTGCCTGTCGTCGTGCCTTCCCCAAGGTGGCCGTGCCTACGATTCGCTGACAGGGGGACCGCGTGATCCGCTAGACAACCCGAAACGAGCTGTCCCGCGATTCACGCCGATGCCCAGTCGAGCCAAGCGGCCGGCGAATCCGGCCATCAAACTACGAGGGCCACTCTTGGCCTCGCTGGCTCGGAGAGCCGCTCTTGCCTCTCGGCCCCTATCGGCCAGTCTCGCACGGGCTTCGAGCTGCAGGATGAGGTCAGTCATTGCATCACCACCTGTTCACCCAGGACCACTGCCTTCTCAGCTGGAAAGACGGAAGGGGAAGAGAAGCCGTTGGCCTCCAATCGGTGGGTATTAGGTTTGGGGGTCGTTGATGTTGAGTGAACGCCAGGCCGGGATGGCGGGCGTTCCGCTCGGGCGCATGGTAACGGCGGCGCAATAGCCCTCACGCCCTCTAGATTGACATTGCCCCCGAATTCACGCACCATTGGGGTGCTCCAAGACCACGGGGAATGGCGGAGGGGGATCGGTGCTCTGCCCATCGTGTAGCCACGAAAATCCCAAGGGATCGCAGTTCTGTAGGGAGTGCGGCACGGCGCTCCAGACTGAGATTGCCTGTCCGAATTGTGGATCAGCCCATCCTTTAGGCAGCAAGTTCTGCAATAAGTGCGGTCAGCGGCTAGGGGAGGCCACCCCCCCATACCGCACTCCGACCCCAGCGCCCTCCCCCACTCTCCCCGCCTCCTTCGCCAGCGGCCGCTATCAGGTGAAGCGATTCGTGGGCGAGGGAGGCCGCAAGCGCGTCTACCTGGCCCACGACACCCGCCTCGACCGGGACGTGGCCATCGCCGTCATCAAGACCGAGGGCCTGGACGAGGCCGGCCTAGCCCGTATCCGCCGCGAGGCCCAGGCCATGGGCCGCCTCGGCGACCACCCTCACATCGTTACCGTCTTCGACATCGGCGAGGAGGACAGCCAGCCCTACATCGTCTCCCAGTACATGGCCGGCGGAGACCTGGAGGGGCTGCTACAGGAGACTGAGAGCCGTCGGCTGCCTCTCGACCAGGCAATGCGCATCGCCGTCGAGGTCCGTGACGCGCTGGAGCACGCCCACGTCCGCGGCATAGTCCACCGGGACATCAAGCC
>CAYFYG010000261.1:0-2657 GCA_964347225.1 uncultured Dehalococcoidia bacterium
TTGAGGCCGGTCTGCCCGCCCAGCGTGGGCAGGAGCCCGTCCGGCCGCTCCCGCTCGATGATGCGGGCGATGACGGGGACGGTGAGGGGCTCGATGTAGACGGTGTCGGCGATGCCCTCGTCGGTCATGATGGTGGCCGGGTTGGAGTTGATTAGGACGGTGTGGACGCCCTCCTCTCGAAGGGCGCGGCAGGCCTGCGAGCCGGAGTAGTCGAACTCCGCCGCCTGGCCGATAACGATCGGCCCTGAGCCGATGATCAGTACCTTGGCGGGATTAGGCGTCACCCGTCACCCCTTCCGCGGCGGATGTCCAGCCACAGGAACGCCAGGGCGCAGGCGCCGGCCACGGCCAGGAGGATCGCGCCCGGGCCACCTTCGCCGACGCTGGCCAGGCCGGAGAGCAGTGCCGCGCCTCCCGCCAGAGCCAGCGCCCAGCGCCGCAAGGCCCTCCACCACGAGCCGCTGGGGCGGGCCATGATCAGTGCCAGCGTCCCCAACGCGAACACGCCCAGCAGCGCCGGGAAGCCGATGAGCGCCACCGCCAGGATCACCTCCCCCCGGTCGCCGCCGCTCAGTGCGATCACCGTGATGATGACCGCCCCCGCGACCAGCAACGCCAGGGCCAGAAACGACCACAGCCAGGCCCAGGTCAAGCGCAGGGGGCGCTCCCTCACAGCGGCAGCTCGTACTCCATATCGGCGCCGACCACCTGGGCCAGCGCCCCGATCTCGCTGAAGAACGACAGCGCCGCCTCGTTGCCCGCGGGCACTGTCCCCCGCGCCTTCGCGTAGCCGGCCGCACGGGCGAAATCGATCGCCATCAGCGCCAGCCAGCGACCCTTCCCCTGACGGCGGGCCGAGGGTCGGAGCCAGACACCCGTCACCGCGCACCCGTCCTCCCGTGGATGCGGCTCCAGAGCCGCGAATCCGCACAACCCCCCCTCATCTCCCTCGCAAACGAACATCGCGCCCTTGTCCCCGTAGCCGGCAAGGCGATCCGCCACACCCTCCGCTGTCATGGCGCCAAAAAGGCCGCTGCCCTCGCCCAGTTCGCCGCGGATCTCGGCCGCCACGGCTGCGATGGCCTCGGCGTCATCACGGGTAGCCTTGCGGTAGGGGGAGTCCGGCACCAGCGGGCCTCCTTGATCATCTGCCATCATCGGGCCTCCTCGATCATCTGCAAGAAGCGGTCGAACACGTAAACGTTGTCGAGAGGCCCAGGCGAGGCCTCCGAGTGGTACTGGATGGACAGCAGGGGCTCCGAGCGGTGGTGCAGCCCCTCCACGGTGCCGTCGTTCAGGTGCACCTGCGAGACCTCAAGGCCGCTGCCCAACCCATCGGGCTCCAGGGCGTAGCCGTGGTTCTGCGCGGTGATATGGACGCGGCCGGTGAGCAGATCCTTGACCGGGTGGTTGGCGCCGCGATGGCCGAACTTTAGCTTGAACGTCTTCGCGCCGAAGGCGCGGCCCAGGAGTTGGTGGCCCAGGCAGATGCCAAGCACCGGCCTCTTGCCGATGAGCGACTTCACGGTGGCCACCGCGTAGTCGAGCAACGCCGGATCGCCCGGCCCGGGCGAGAAGAGGATGCCGTCCGGCGCCAGGGCCAGCAGGTCATCGGGCGAGATCGTACAGGGCACGGCGGTGACGCGACATCCCCGCAGGCGCAGCAGGCGCAGGATGTTGTACTTCAGCCCCGTGTCCATCACCACGATATGTCGTTTAGGTTTGCCCTCCCCCGGCCAGTCGTAGGGCTCGTCGGCGGTGATCTGGCGCACGTAGTCCGTCTCGCCGTAGGGAGGCAGAGCGCGCAGGCGGGCCAGCACCTCGTCCACCGTCTCATCGACGGTGATGGTGCCCATCATCACCCCAGCGCGGCGCAGGCGGCGGGTGATGGCGCGGGTATCGACGCCGGAGATGCCCACGATGTCCTGCGAAGCCAAGTACTCGTGCAGCGTCATGTCGGATCGCCAGTGGGAGCGGAGGTCGCAGGCCTCACGGACGACCAGGCCGCGCACCTGAATCCGCCTGGACTCCACGTCGTCGCCGTTGATGCCGTAGTTTCCGGCCAGGGGATAGGTCAGCGTCAGGATCTGGCCCGCGTATGAGGGGTCGGTGAGCATTTCCTGGTAGCCGGTCATGGCGGTGGAGAAGACGACCTCGCCGTGCGTCCGAGCGGCGGCACCCAGCTGCTTCCCGGCGAACGACGCGCCGTCTTCCAGGACGAGGAGGGCCTGTCCGCTCCCAGGCGGAACGCTAGCGGTCATCGAACACCACCCGTCCCCCGAATACCGTCGCCACCACGCGGCCGCGAACGCGGCGCCCCACCAGCGGCGTGTTCTTCCCCTTCGACGCGAAGCGCTCCGGCTCCACCGTCCACTCCGCCTCGCGGTCGATGACCGTGACGTCCCCCGGCGCGCCCACGGAAAGCGTCCCCAGTCCCTCGATACGCGCGTCTAGGGCAAGCGCCCGCACCGGGCCCACGGTCAGCCTCTCAATGAACGCCGCCAGTTCCATCCGCCCCTCGTGGACGAGCGTCAGGCACAGCGCCAGCGCCGTCTCCAGGCCGCTGATCCCCATCGCCGCGTGGTCGAACTCGCACAGCTTGTCCTCCACCGCGTGCGGCGCGTGGTCGGTGGCGATGCAATCGATGGCCCCATCCA
>CAYFYG010000262.1:0-1842 GCA_964347225.1 uncultured Dehalococcoidia bacterium
TGCCCTCGAGTGGCCTGCACACCAACGGCTACTCGCTGGTGCGGAAGCTGTTCGACGTCGGCGCGGGCGGCGATCCGGACGCGGAGCGGGAGCGACTCGAGCGCACGTACCCCGGCCTCGATGGCACCCTGGGTCAGGCGCTCCTCACGCCGCATCGCTGCTACTACCGGGAGATCGAGCCCGTGTTGCCGTCGCTGAAGGGCATCGCCCACATCACCGGCGGTGGCCTACCCGGCAACGTCCCCCGCATGCTCCCCGATGGCCTGGGCGCCCGCGTAGATAAGGCCGCCTGGGAGCCGCAGCCCATCTTCCGCCTCATCCAGGAGCGCGGTAACGTTGCCGAGGAAGAGATGTACCGCACGTTCAATATGGGCATCGGCATTGTGCTGGCCGTCGCGCCCGAGGACGTCAAGACCGTGCGCTCGCACGTGCCGGACTCGCTTGTCGTGGGCGAGGTCATACAGGGCCAAGGGCTGGAGTGGGCGTAGGCTCGTAATGCATCACGGAAAGCGGAAATCCAGAACGAGCGAATCGGCCCCCGCGACGACCGGCCGCACCATAAGGTACTGGGCTCGTTTCTACGATGCCTTCTCCTGGCTGCTGTCGCTGGGGCGGGTGCCGGTAATCCGCAGTACGACCGTCGACCTGGCCGAGGTGGCGCCCGGCGAGAAGGTGCTCGATGTGGGATGTGGCACGGGAAGCCTGGCCATTGCCGCCAAGGGCAAGGCCGGCCCGGCGGCCGAGGTGCACGGCATAGACGCCGCCCCGGAGATGATCGAGGTCGCCCGGCAGAAGGCCGTCAGGAAGCGAGTGGATGTCGGCTTCCACGTCGGCCTGATCGAGGACATCCCCTTTCCCGACGCTCACTTCGACCTCGCCCTGAACAGTTTTGTGCTCCACCATCTGCCCCACGACCTGAAGCGCAGTGGGTTGGCGGAGATCCGCCGCGTCCTCAAGCCGGGCGGGCGCTTCCTGGCCGTCGACTTCGCGCCGCGGAGCGATTCGCTGATCGGGCGCCTGATGTCGCTGCACAGCGGCCACCGCATGATACACAGCGATGTGTCGGAGCTAACGGCGATGATGGAAGACGCCGGCTTCACGGACGTCGAAGACATCAAGACGGAACACAAGCACGTCCTCTTCGTCCACGGGAAGGCCGGGAAGAGCGCCGGTACCTCCAAGGCCTAACTTCCATGCCCACCTACCGCGTCTACTACGCCGAGCGCATGCCCTACGGCGCCCGCGACTGGATGCGCGTATACGGTTTGCGTCGCGCCGGTGCCGGCCTGGAGGAGATTCGGCATCGAGAGATAGAGTGGGAGGAGGAGATCGAGGCCGCCGACCCCGCGCGGGCGCTGGACGCCTTCTTCCGCGAGCACGTGACGGATCGCTCGCAAGTCATGTGGGTCGACGACGCCGGCGCGAGCCACGAGCTCCAGGGCCTGGAGGACTACGACCCTGACAAGACCTACATCTGGATCGAGGATGACAAGCTGATGGAGTTCCAGGGCGTGGGCGAGGCGACCCCCGGCATGGTCACCTGCCCCCTCTGCGGCGGCGAGGGCGAGGTCGTGGCTGAGGTCGCGGAGGAGTTCACCGTCGAGGAGGAAGAGGAGGGCTGGTCGTGATCGCCTTCATCTCGGTTTCCGACAAGACTGGCATCCAGGAGTTCGCCCGCGGTCTGGCCGAGTTGGGGTTCAATATTTACTCCACCGGCGGCACCGAGCGGGCCCTTGCCGAGGCCAAAGTCCCGGTCCGCAGCGTCTCTTCCCTCACCGGCTTCCCGGAGATCCTGGATGGTCGCGTCAAGACCCTCCACCCCATGGTGCACGGCGGCATCCT
>CAYFYG010000263.1:0-5427 GCA_964347225.1 uncultured Dehalococcoidia bacterium
AGCTGCTCTGCCTCGCGGTCGAGACGGCGGGTGTGGGCATTACACACAGGGGTGTCGAGGGACGGTACAGAGGACAGGACGCACACCTTGCCGCGGAATGATGAGAATCTGACCGGCGACAAATCGTTGGCTAGGACAACGAAGTCTGGTGCTTGGTCGCCTACCTTGACCGCATTGCCGATCAAGGTGACCGGTCTTCCCCGCACCGATACGACGCCAACTCGTTCTGCCATTGAGGTTGCCCTCCTCGCGTCGGTCTCGGGATCGCTATCGGTTGCGTCGAGCCGCTGGGTCTCTGCTTGAGAAGAAAAGGGGTCCCCGTTGTGTGCTATCGTCACTGGTGGGATGGCTCAGTCGGAACGTTGCATCCTTTCGATTTCGGCCAGGACGCTGCGGCGCAGGGACTCGGGGGCCCGACAGAGGTTGGCGGAGAAGGCGATGGCGGCAGCGGCCCGCTGAGCTTCGCTGAACGAATGCCAGCAGCGGGCACAGTCTTCCATGTGCTCCTCTAGGGCGGCCGCCTCTTCCGGTTCGGCAGCGCCCAGGGCGTAGGCGTCCAGCAGCTCCTTGACCTGATCGCAGTCCATCATATCCATTCCGACCTCATCTCCGGGGCCAGGTGCGCCCGCAGTTTCTGCATCCCTAGGCGGATGCGGGTCTTGACCGTGCCGAGAGGCTGGGACAGCCTATCCGCTATCTCTCGCTGGGTGAGGCCTCCAAAGAAAGCAAGTTCGATGACCTGGCGCTGCTCGGGGGGAAGCTCGGCCAGGGCGGTGTGGACGATGCGGCGTTGCTCGGCGAGCTGGGCGTTGAGGGCAGGGTCTATAGCCTCGCCGGCCGGCAGTTCTCGCTCTTGCTCCTCAGGAGACGCGGTCTCGTGGCGCTGCCGACGGCCGCGGGCGCGGATCTCGTCCACAGCGCGGTTGCGGGTTACGGAGATGAGCCAGGTAAGGAAGCGGCCGCGCTCAGCCACGTAGCTGTCGGGCTTGCGCCAGAGCCGAACGAAGATCTCTTGGGAGATATCCTCAGCCAGATGCGGGTCGTGCAGGACGCGGAGGGCGGTTGAATACACCAGATCGCTGTACCTGTCGAATATTGCCTCGAAGGCATGCCTGTCGCGGCGGGTGAGCTGCTGCATGAGTTCTTCATCGCTCAGCTCCCCGCGGTTCGAGTCACTAGATGATACGTTCACGTGCGCCAAGCCAGATTCGTCGCGTGTTCTGGACACCGCCAATGCGAAACCATTCTACACGGCGCGACCTGACTGGTGCATCTCAACCTTGTTACACTAGGGGAAAGGAGGATTCCCGTGCCGCGAACCGTTCCAGTCAGGCAGTTCGGGATGCTTCCATCGCTGGTGCTGGCCGCGCTCGTGGTCGCGTGTGGCGGCTCTGATGGGACGCCCCCGCAGCCGGCCACGCCGTCGCCTGCCGTGGCGGAGACGCCTTCGCTCACTGCGGCGGCGGACAGCATGCCCGGCGATGAGGATACCCTATATGCGCCGGACGTGGTGAAAGAGCTGCGGCCATCTGTGGTCCATGTCCTTAGCGAAGCGGCGACGCTGGACGTCTTCGGGCAAGTGACGCCGACACAGGGTGTAGGCACAGGCTTCATCATCGATGAGGAAGGGCACATCGTCACCAACAACCACGTAATAACCGTAGACAGTGACCAGCCCGCTCAGAGGATCACCATAACCCTCGACGACGGGCGCCAGTTCCGCGCCAGCACCGTGGGGCGGGACGCCCCGACCGACCTGGCGGTGCTGCAGATCGACGCGGAGGGCCTGATCCCGGTGCAGATGGGTAGCTCCAAGGCGCTCCAGGTGGGCGACGACGTGCTGGCCATCGGCAACGCCCTTGATCTGCCCGGCGGACCGACGGTGACCAAAGGTGTGGTCAGCGCCAAGGGACGCCTGATCCAGCAGGACGGGATAACGATCCCGGATGTGATCCAGACCGATGCCTCCATCAATCCTGGGAACTCCGGGGGGCCCCTGGTGAACAAGCGCGGCGAAGTCGTGGGCATCACGACCGCCGTGATCCGTGGTCAGGCGGAAGGCATCGGCCTGGCCATCTCGATCGACAGCGCGCGGCCAATAGTGCAGGAGCTTATCGAAAGTGGGCGAGTGGACCGGGGTTTCCTGGGCGTGACGATCGTGGAAGTTACGCCGTCGCTGGCGGACAGCTTCGACTTGGCGGTGGATGAGGGCATCGGCCTGCGGGACGTACAGGCCGGCGGACCGGCTGGGGAGGCGGGGTTGCGGCCGGGAGACGTCATTGTAGAGCTGGCCGGCGAGGAGATCGGTAACTCGGGTGAGCTGTTCCAGGCTCTGACTGACCATCGGGCCGGGGAGACGGTCACGGTTGAGTTCTATCGAGGCGACACACGGATGAGCGCTGAGGTGACGCTGGGATAGCGGCAACGAAACGAGGTGGGACCATGCGCTACGAAGACGGTTTGGGCAGGACGGTGGAGGTGAACTCGCCACCGCGGCGCATCGTCTCGCTGGTGCCCAGCCTCACGGAGGCGCTGTTCGTGATCGGCGTCGGCGAGGCAGTGGTGGGCGTCACCGACTTCTGCGTGGAACCGAGGGAGGCCGTGGCTGCCAGGACTAAGGTAGGTGGGACCAAGACCTTGGATGTGGTGCGGGTAGAGGCGCTGCGGCCCGACCTGGTGGTGGCCAGCGCCGAAGAGAACCGCAAGGAGGACATCCAGGCGCTGGTGGAAGCGGGGCTGCGCGTGTTCGTGACTTTACCGACGACTGTCGCAGGCGCGATTGACCTGCTGGAGCAAGTGGCGGCGATGACTGGGGCGGCCAAGGAGGGCGCGTGCGTGGTAGCGGAGGCTAGGGAGGTGCTTGGTGAGCTAGAGTCGTTTAATGAGGGACGCGAGCCGGTACGGACGTTCAGCCCCATCTGGCGTAATCCGTGGATGACTATCGGGCCGGGCACCTACATGCACGATTTCATTACGGCATGCGGCGGCGACAACGTGTTCGGCCTGCGGCACGAGCGCTATCCGCGGGTGCAGCTCTCGGAGATGACAGAGCGGGACCCGGAGGTGGTGCTCTTGCCGGACGAGCCCTACCCGTTCGGGCCCAAGCACGTCCCGGAGATCAGCGCCTTTCGGGAGGTCTCGGCGGTGCGGCACGGTCGTATATACCTATTGGAGGGAAAGCACTTGTGCTGGTATGGGCCGCGGATAGCTGGCAGCCTGCGCCACGTGTCGGGACTCATGGCAGGTGGAGGCGCTTGAGGTGATATGCAGATTGGAGTATGCTTGTAGGCTGGAGCACATGAGTTCTGTGCTCCAAGGTGGGTCGTAGATGAACACGCTAAAGACGTTATTTCTGCTGGTTCTGCTCTCAGGGATATTCCTGGCCATAGGCGGGCTTGTGGGGGGCACAACAGGGCTGATTGTGGCGGGAGTGATCGCTGCTGGGATGAACTTCTTCTCGTACTGGTTCTCGGATAAGCTGGCCTTGCGGATGTCGGGTGCGCGGGAGGTGACCCCGGATCAGGAGCCGCACCTACACCGCATCGTCGATGAGGTGGCGGCGATGGCGGGGATGCCAAAGCCGAAGGTGTACGTCATCAACAACGATGCTCCCAACGCCTTCGCCACCGGGCGGAACGCCAAGCACGCCGCTGTGGCCGCTACCAGCGGCATCATGCGCATACTGGACGACCGCGAGCTGATGGCGGTGCTGGGCCACGAGATGGGGCACGTCCGCAACCGCGACATCCTCGTGAGCGCGATCGTGGCGACGATAGCGACGGCGATAATGTTCATCGCTTTCATCGGGCGGTGGTCGCTGTTCTTCGGTTTTGGGCGCTCGCGCGGCGGCTACGCTGGCATCGTACAACTCATCGCTCTGCTGGCGATGGTCATCCTGGCGCCGATAGCGGCCACGATCATTCGCATGGCGATCTCGCGACAGCGGGAGTACGGGGCAGACGAGACGGGGGCGCAGATCACGCGTACGCCGCTGTCGCTCGCGAGCGCGCTGGAGAAGCTGGAGACGCAGTCGCGGGCGCGGCCGATGAACGTGAACCCGGCGGTGTCCCATCTGTTCATCGTCAATCCGCTGAAGGGAGCGCGGAGGCAGCAGCAGGGTGACATGATGATGGGGTTCTTTGGGTCTGAGACGTTCAGCACGCACCCGCCTATCCGCAAGCGGGTCGAGCGATTGAACGAGATCGCGCGGAAGATGGGGACGTACGCCTAGACGCTGGCTGAACTGCACGGATCGGACGGGCCTCGATGTGGCGAGGCCCCTCTTGATTTAGAGCAGGAGGTGATCACGGATGGAGAAGGACGAGGAGAGACCGGACGCTGAGCGGGAGGAGGGGAGCGGCCGCCGGAAAGGAGCTACTGAGTCCCCAGTCTCTTCAGGACCCGGGTCAGGGTCGCTGGGGCAAGGACGGTCGGAAGGGTCAGGAGGCTACACGCAGACAGCGCTGATCTCCGTCGCCGCCGTCGTCGTTGGCGTTGCGTTGTTCGTGGCGGGGTTCCTCACCCATTCCCTGCTGGAGGACGACGTTGATCTCGACCCCGTGAACGAGGCGCTAGCCACCTTGAATCAGCAGACAGGCGAGATCAATGAGAGGCTCGGCGGTGCCGCGGCGTCGCCGACGCCCGCGCCACCGGTGACAGCGACCGCTGACGATGATCCCTTCGTAGGGCCGGAGGACGCGTCGGTAACCGTCATCGAGTTCACCGACTACCAGTGACCGTTCTGCAAGCGTTTCCGTGACGAAACGCAGGACCAGATCTTGGAGACGTACGGGGATCAGATCAAGTTTGTGGTCAGAGACTTCCCCCTCAACAGCATCCACCCATACGCTCAGAAGGCGGCGGAGGCCACGGAATGCGCCGACGACCAGGGGAAGTTCTGGGAGTACCACGACCTGGTGTTCGCCAATCAGAACGCCATCGATGTGGACAGCCTGAAGGGATATGCAGCCGAACTGGGCCTTGACACGGGAACCTTCGACGAGTGCCTGGACGAGGGCAAGCACAGCTCGGAGGTGGGGAACGACCTCGAGGACGGCCGGGCCTCCGGGGTTACCGGCACGCCCGCGTTCATCATCAACGGCCAGTTGGTGTCAGGGGCCCAGCCATTCACCGTGTTCCAGCAGGTGATCGACGCCGCGCTCGCTGAGGAGGGGTAGGCCGAGCAGACCGCAGGATATCGCGCGGGTCACGCGGGGGGGGGGGCGAGCGGCTGACTTGATGTGAAAGCGGGTGGATTCTCGCCGCGCTACCTTGCTGTACCGATGCGTGCGGCAGATTGCCGATGATAACGTACCTCAGCAGGTTATTGGATTTGACGGCGTACGGGGCGGCGATGTTCCTCCTCTGGATGCTGGTCGCGCTTCTTGACGAGCTTGGATTCCTAGGAGACGGGAGTGTGTCGGCGCG
>CAYFYG010000264.1:0-3906 GCA_964347225.1 uncultured Dehalococcoidia bacterium
CCCATCGCCGTCAGCACGTGCGACGGCTCCAGCGAGCCGGACGTGCACGCCGAGCCGCTGGAGGCAGCCACCCCCTCAAGGTCCAGCGCTATCAGGATCGCCTCCCCCTCTATGTACTCGAAGCAACACGAGAAGCTGTTGGACAGCCGTCGGCCGCGCTCCTTGGGCCCGGTGATGTGCACGTGCGGCACGCGGGCCGGCAGCTCCTCCAGCAGGCGGTTCCGCAGAGCGGAGCAGTGGGCGTTCCGTGTATCCAACTCCGCGTACGCCAGCTCCATCGCCTTCGCCATCCCCACGGCGTACGCGACGTTCTCCGTCCCCGCTCGGCGCTTCTTCTCCTGCGTCCCGCCCAGCATCTGCGCCTGCAGCGGCGTGCGACTCCGCACGTACAGCGCGCCAACCCCCTTCGGGCCGTAGAACTTGTGCGCCCCGATCGACAGCAGGTCCACCCCCAGGCGGTCGACGCTTACGTCCAGCGTGCCGACAGCCTGCACCGCGTCCGTGTGGAAGGCCGTGTGTGGGCTCTTCTCCTTCACCACTCGAACCGCGTCCTCTATCGGCTCGATCGTCCCCACTTCGTTGTTCGCCAGCATGATGCTCACCAGCGTCGTGTCCTCCCCCACCGCCCCCTCCAGCTCCCCTAGGTCGATGAACCCTTCGCCGTCCACCGGCAAGTAGGTGACGCGAAACCCTTCCTGCTCCAGCCGTTCGGCGCTGTGGAGGACGGCGTGGTGTTCGATCGCAGATGTCACGATGTGGCTGCCCCGCCCGCGGCTCCCGTACGCCACGCCGCGCAGCGCTAGGCCGTCGCTCTCGCTCCCGCCCGACGTGAATATGATCTCCTGCGGTTTGCAGCCCAGGATCTCGGCCACCGTGCGCCGCGCCCCCTCCAGGCCCTTGCGCGCCTCCTGCGCCTCGGCGTACAGGCTGGAGGGGTTCCCCCAGGCGTCCGACAGGTACGGAAGCATCGCCTCCAGCACGCGGGGGTCCAGGGGCGTCGTGGCCGCGTGGTCCAGATATACGCGCTTTGTGGCCGCTGACATCTCCTACCGACGCCTCGCTGCCACCGTAGCATCGGCCGTTCGAGGCGGTCAAGGCGGGGCATTGGCGGATCACAACCGCCTCCCACGCGTTGCCAGCACAGTGGCCTCGTGCTATCATACAACTGCACTGGAGATTGTTACAGTCAAATGTTTGCAAACGCCCCGTCCTTCATTCGTCCGTGTATTGAATCCGCTCCTCGCCGAGAGGACGTTACACTAGTGAGGGGCTGCCACCGGCAGCTCTCTGCTGGCTGACGAGGAGTGTGATCATGCCGGCCCGAAACGTCATCTCTCGCAAGACCAAGGACCTCGACTCTGACTACAAGTGGGGCTTCGTCACCGACATCGAGGCGGACGTAGCTCCCAAGGGTCTGAACGAGGATATCATCCGCTTCATCTCCGCCAAGAAGAACGAGCCCGACTGGATGCTGCAGTGGCGGCTCAAGGCCTACCGACACTGGATCAAGCAGAACTACGAGGAGCCGAAGTGGGCCAAGGTGCGTTACCCCGCCGTGGACTTTCAGGACATTCACTACTACTCCGCTCCCGTCCGAAAGGAAGCTCCCGAAAGCCTCGATGAGGTGGACCCGGAGCTGCTCGCGGCCTTCAACAAGCTCGGCATCCCCCTTGAGGAGCAGAAGAGGCTCACCGGCGTGGCCGTGGACGCCGTCTTCGACAGCGTCTCCGTCGCTACCACCTTGCAGGAGACACTGGACAAGCTCGGCATCGTCTTCTGCTCGTTCAACGAGGCGATCCAGAAGCATCCGGATCTGGTGCGGAAGTACCTCGGCTCTGTCGTCCCCTACACCGACAACTTCTACGCCAGCCTCAACTCCGCCGTCTTCAGCGACGGCTCCTTCGCCTACGTCCCGCCCGGCGTTCGCTGCCCGGTCGAGCTCATGACCTACTTCCGCATCAACACGGAGGGCACCGGCCAGTTCGAGCGCACCCTCATCGTCGCCGACGAAGGCAGCTACGTGAGCTACCTGGAGGGCTGCACTGCCCCCATGAGGAAGACCCACCAGCTTCACGCGGCGGTCGTCGAGCTAGTCGCTCTGGACAACGCCGAGATCAAGTATTCGACCCTCCAGAACTGGTTCCCCGGCGACAAGGACGGCAAGGGCGGCGTGTACAACTTCGTCACCAAGCGAGGCAAGGCCGCCGGCGTCAACTCCAAGATCTCCTGGACCCAGGTCGAGACCGGCTCCGCCATCACCTGGAAGTACCCCGGCTGCATCCTCCAGGGCGATAACTCCGTCGGCGAGTTCTACTCCGTGGCCCTGGTCAACAACTACCAGCAGGCCGACACCGGCACCAAGATGATCCACATCGGCAAGAACACCAAGAGCACCATCGTCGCCAAGGGCATCTCCGCCGGGCGCGGGGAGAACACCTACCGCGGCCTCGTCAAGATCATGCCTTCAGCCACCGGCGCCAGGAACTTCACCCGCTGCGACTCCCTCCTCATCGGTGACAAATGCGCTGCCCACACCGTCCCCTACATCGAGGTGCGCAACCCGACCGCCCACATGGAGCACGAGGCCACCACATCCAAGGTCAGCGATGACCAACTCTTCTACTCTATGCAGCGCGGCATCTCTGAGGAGGATGCCCAGCACATGATCATCAACGGCTTCTGCAGAGGCGTCTTCCAAGAGCTGCCCTTTGAGTTCGCGATGGAGGCGTCCCAGCTACTCAAGGTAAGCCTGGAGGGAACCGTCGGCTAGAATGGGTGCACGCGGAAGTAGTCCCAACCGCCGACCGCTGCTGAAGGTGCGCAACCTCCACGTGAGTGTCGGCGGCGTGGAGATACTGAAGGGGCTGGACCTCACGGTCAGGCCCGGCGAGGTGCATGCCATCATGGGTCCCAACGGCAGCGGCAAGAGCACCCTCACCAACGCCCTGGCCGGAAAGCCCGAGTACGAGGTCACCGAAGGGGAAGTCCTCTACGGCGGCAAGAACCTGCTCAAGATGCCTCCGGACCGGCGCGCTCTCGAGGGGATCTTCCTCGCATTCCAGTACCCCGTCGAACTGCCGGGAGTCCGCAACCGGGAGTTCATGAAGGCCGCCCTCGACGCCGTACGTGAGCATCGCGGCCTCGACAAGCTCACCGTGAGAGAGTTCGGTAAGCTGTTCCAGGCGAAGGCCGCGGAGGTCGAGATCGATCCGGAGCTCATGAAGCGCTCGGTCAACGAAGGCTTCTCCGGCGGTGAGAAGAAGCGCAACGAGATGGTCCAGATGGCCATCCTGGACCCCAAGCTTGCGCTCCTGGACGAGACTGATTCGGGTCTGGATATCGACGCCCTCAGGATCGTCGCCAACGGCGTTAACAGGTTCCAAGGACCCTCAAACGCCATAGTCATCGTGACCCACTACCAGCGCATCCTAAATTACATAACCCCTGACTACGTCCACGTCCTCATGGGCGGCCGCATCGTGGCGGTCGGCGGTCGCGAACTCGCCCTCGAGCTCGAAGCGAAGGGCTACGAGTGGGTCAAGGAGGCCGTCGAGAGCGGCAGGGAAATAGCCGTCTAGGACGGTGCAACCGAAGAATGGCTCGAACTCTCGCTGCGACGCGCAACAGGTACCTGGCCGACTTCCGTGCCTTTGACGAAGGCCCTTCGGCCCCCGGGCCGGACTGGCTCCGGCGCGTGCGGCGGCAGGCGCTGTCCCGCTTTTCCGAGCTGGGTTTTCCCACCGCCCGTCGCGGCAACGAGAAGTGGAAATACACCAACGTTGGGCCCATCGCTGATGCTGCTTTCGCCTATCCCTTCCACGTCAGCCCAGAAGTCAAGCCCGCCAGCATACGGCGCGTCGCCCCCTGGGATCATGGCTGGGCGAGCATCGTCTTCGTCAACGGCCG
>CAYFYG010000265.1:0-2782 GCA_964347225.1 uncultured Dehalococcoidia bacterium
CGCACCGTTCCCGTCACGTGCCGCTGCGTGGACTGCACGTACGCCGCCAGGTCCTGGTGGTGGGCCGTGAACCACAGCCCGTTGTAGACGATCTCCGCGTACTCTTGCGCGATGCGCGCCTTCAGCCGTCGCTGGTCCTTGGACAAGGTCATCTGCTCCAGCGCCTCGTGGGCCATCAGCAGTGTTACCGCCGCCGGCGCCTCGTATATCTCCCGCGACTTGATGCCGACCAGCCGATCCTCCACCATGTCCACTCTCCCCACGCCGTGCTCGCCCGCCAGTTCGTTCAGCGCCAGCACCAGCGAGGCCGCGCCCATCTCCTTTCCGTCCAGCGACACAGGCAGGCCCGCCTCGAACCCGATCTCCACGTGGGCCGCCGCGTCCGGCGCCTCCGCAGGCGACACCGTCCACTCGTAGACATCCGGCGGCGGCTCCTGCCAGGGGTCCTCCAGCACCCCGCACTCAATGCTCCGACCCCACAGGTTCTCATCGATTGAGTAAGGGCTGTCGCGGGTCACCGGCACCGGAATCGAATGCTCCTGAGCGTAGGCGATCTCCGCCTCGCGGTCCATATCCCAGTCCCGCACCGGGGCCACGATGCGCAATTCCGGTGCCATTGCCTGCACCGCTACATCGAACCGCACCTGATCGTTGCCCTTCCCGGTGCAGCCGTGCCCGACGGCTGTCGCCCCCTCGGCCCGCGCTACCTCCGCCAGCTCGCGGGCGATGAGCGGCCGGGCCAGGGCAGTGGCGAGGGGGTACTGCCCCTGATAGACGGCCCCAGCCGCCAGCGCCGGGAACGCGAAGTGGCGCGCGAACGTTTCCTGGGCCTCCCGCCATATGAACTTGGCCGCTCCCGCTTCCAGCGCCCGCGACTGAGCCTCCTCACGCGCCCGCTGCATGCCCACATCCACCGTAAGGGCGATCACTTCGTAGCCGCGCTCCTCCTTTAGCCAGCGCACAGCCACCGACGTGTCCAGCCCCCCCGAATAGGCGAGGACTACCTTCTCAGCCATTTGAGAACCTCACTTCGGCTGGCCCGCCTCTATTCGTCCCAGCACCCGCTCCACGATCTCCACCACGCGGTCCAGCTCCTCCTCTGTGATCGTCAGAGGAGGCATCAGCCGCAGGGCCGTGGGCTTCACGTTGTTGGCCAGGAGCCCCTCCCCCAGACACAGGCGCACCGCCTCCTCCGCTGCCTCCCTGTCCAACTCCACGGCCCAGAGCAGCCCCTTCCCGCGCACCTCTGTCACCATCGAGTGACGGTCGGCCAGCGAGCGCAGGCGCCGCTCCAAGCGCTCGCCCTTCTTCGCCACCTGGGTCGGCAGGTCGTTGTCTATCACGTACTTGAGCACCGTGTAGCCCACGTGCGTGGCCAGCGGGTTCCCGCCGAACGTCGTGCCGTGCTCGCCCGCGGCCAGCACCGCGCATTCGTCCTTGGAAAGGAACGCCCCGATCGGGAAGCCACCTCCAAGACCTTTTGCCACCGCCATCACATCCACCTCGATGCCGCATCGTTGGTGGGCGAACAGCGCCCCGGTTCGACCCACTCCCACCTGAACCTCATCCACCATGAGCAGGATGCCAGCCTCGTCGCACCAAGCGCGCACCTGTGAAAGGTAGTCATCGTCGGGGACGTTGACACCGCCCTCGCCCTGGATCGGCTCCAGGAGCACGGCCACCGTCTTGGGTGTGGTCGCCCGCTTGATCGCCTCCACGTCGTTGAAGGGCACCCGCACGAATCCCTCCACCAGCGGCGTGAACGGCGCGCGGTACTTCTCAGTGGCCGTAGCCGTGACCGTGGCCACGGTGCGGCCATGAAAGGCTCTCTCCGCGACGATGATCTCGTAGGCCCCGTCGCGCCTCTCCTTCCCCCACTTGCGGGCCAGCTTGATGCACCCCTCCACCGCTTCTGCCCCGCTGTTGCAGAAGAACACCTTGTCAAGGCACGTGTGCTCGCAAAGGAGCTGCGCCAGCTTGATCTGGGGCACCGTGTAGTAGTAATTGGACACCTGCATCAGTGACGGGGCCTGATCCTGCACGGCCTTCACCACCTCCGAATGGCAGTGGCCCAGGCTCACCGAAGCGATCCCCGCCACGCAGTCCAGATACTCGCGGCCTTCCTCGTCCCAGACGCGGCTGCCCTCACCCCGCACCAACGTCACCGGCAGCCGTTTCCCGACGGGGAAAAAGTACCTGCTTTCGAGTTCTACCCAGTTCTCGTTCATGGCGCTCCGTTCATCCTACCACTGTGCCCGTTCTCTCTTCGATAGCGTCTATCAGCGCCCCCGTCCGTCGACCGTCGGCGATGACGCTGCGGCAGCCCGATCCGGCCGCCCCCAGACACGCCTCCACCTTAGGGATCATCCCTCCCTGAACAACACCAAGCTCGCTGAGGGCTCTCGCCCTCGCCGGGGACAAGACCGACACAGTCTGGCCCTCCTCGTCGCGGATTCCGGGGACGTCGGTGAGGAAGACCAGCGAGCGGGCGGCCAGCGCCTCCGCCACCGCCCCCGCCGCAGTATCCGCGTTGATGTTCAGCAGTTGTCCTGTCGGGGCCTCGCCCCGCCACTCGACGGCCACTGGCGCCACCACCGGCACAAACCCGTCGTCCACGAGATCCAGCAGAGGCCGCGTGTCCACCTCCGCCACCTCGCCCACGAACCCCAGTTTCTCGTCCAGGATCCGCGCCTTGAGCAGACCACCGTCGGCACCCGACAGGCCCACGGCGCGGCCGCCTGCGGCGGCCAGCGCCGCCACCAGTCCCTTGTTGACCACCCCC
>CAYFYG010000266.1:0-21106 GCA_964347225.1 uncultured Dehalococcoidia bacterium
GCCCGTGGTGCGACGGTTCCTGGTGGAGACGGAGACGGTGCAGGAGGGTGCGGAGTGGTACCTCAGCGGCGTGTCGGCCAGCGAGCAGCGGGAGTAACGAGCTTGACAGCCCCCAGAAGCGGACGATAACATCGAGGCACAACCCAATAGGAAAGCACTCTTATCCAGAGCGGTGGAGGGAACGGCCCGGCGAAGCCCGGCAACCGGCCAGCAAGGGTCGCGGCTCGAGGACTAGGCCCCGGCAGTCGCCCGAGACTCGATCCGGCACGGTGCCAACTCCGACCCGCCCTCGGCGGGAAAGATGAGAGTAGCGAGTTGCGAGACTTCTCCACCGCAGGAGAGGTTTTTTGTTGCAGAAGACCGAGGACAGCTTGATCGCGATCGAATGGCTGCAAGACGGCCGCGTCCGCCTGATCGATCAGACACGACTGCCCCACGAGGAATCCTATCTGGAGACCGCTGACTACCGCGATTTGGCGGATGCGATCCGCCAGATGAAGGTGCGGGGAGCGCCCCTCATCGGCATCACCGCAGCCTACGCTCTGGCCCTGTCCTGCCGCCAGGCCATCTCCACCGGCAAGGAAGCTTTCCTGTCGCGGCTGAGGGAGGTGGTCACGGAGCTACGCGCCACCAGACCGACGGCGGTGAACCTGGCCTGGGCGCTAGAGCGCATGCTCCGGGTGGCCGAGGGTGCCGCCAGCGCGCGCGACGCAGTCGAAGCCCTGGAAAAGGAGGCCCGGCGCATCCACAAGGAGGACATCGAGGCCAACCGCCGCATCGGCGCGAATGGATCCGCCCTCTTGGGGAGCGGCGCAGCGATCCTCACCCACTGCAACGCCGGCTCTCTGGCCACGGGCGGCTACGGCACCGCCCTGGGGGTCGTGCGGGCGGTCTGGGAGCGGGGGAGCCTGGAGCGGGTATACGCCACGGAGACGCGCCCTCTCCTCCAGGGAGCGCGGCTGACGGCCTGGGAGCTGCAGCGGGACGGAATCCCCTTCACCCTGGTGGTGGACAGTGCCGCCGGATCGCTCCTGCGGAGGAGGATTGTGCAGGCCGTGGTGGTGGGGGCGGACCGCATCGCCGCCAACGGCGACGTAGCCAACAAGATCGGCACCTACGCGCTGGCAGTGATAGCCAAGGAGAACGACGTGCCCTTCTACGTTGCGGCACCAACGAGCACCATCGACCTCAACACGGGCAGCGGCGACGAGATCCCCGTCGAGGAGCGCGCCCCGGAGGAGGTGACGACCCTGGCCGGAGCAGCCACAGCGGTGGCAGGCGCGACGGCGGCCAACCCCGCCTTCGATGTCACGCCGGCCGAGTGCGTGTCCGCGATCATCACGGAGAACGGGGTAGCCCGTCCGCCCTACCAGACCTCCCTGGCGGGCCTTGTCAGGGAGGAGGCAAGCTCCCGTGGCTGAGGCGAAGGTCGGCATCATCGGCGGCAGCGGTCTCTACCGCATGGACGGCCTCAGCGACGCTGAAGAGCTGCACCCTGAGACTCCGTTCGGGGAGCCCAGCGGCCCCGTCGTCGTGGGAACGCTGGAGGGGGAGCGGGTGGCCTTCCTGCCCCGGCACGGGCCCGGCCACCGCATCTTGCCGCAGGAGCTGCCAACGCAAGCTAACGTCTACGCCCTCAAGTCGTTGGGCGTGGAGACCATCGTTGGGGTGAGCGCGGTGGGCAGCCTACGGGAGGAGATCGAGCCCCTGCACCTGGTCGTACCGGACCAGGTCATCGACCGGACACGGGGGCGACCCTCTACGTTCTTCGGCGAGGGCCTCGTCGCCCACATCGGCTTCGCCGACCCCTTCTGCCCGGAGGCGCGATGGTCCCTGGTCGCGTCGGCGCGGGAGGCGGGAGCCACCGTCCATGACGGCGGCACCTACGTGGTCGTCGAGGGACCGGCCTTCTCCACGCGGGCCGAATCGAACCTCTATCGCAACTGGGGTGCCGACGTCATCGGCATGACGGCGCTGCCGGAGGCGAAGCTGGCTCGCGAAGCCGAGACCTGCTACGCCATCCTGGCCTGCGCTACGGACTACGACTGCTGGCACTACGAGGAGGCCGACGTTACGGCAGAGATGATCGTGGCCAACCTCCAGAGGAACGTGGCGGTCTCCCAGGAAGCGATCCGGCTGTTCCTGCGCCGCCTGCCCCGTGGACGGGGCTGCGGCTGCCGCCGCGCCCTGGCCAACGCCCTGGTGACGCCGCTGGAACTGGTGCCGCCAGCCACCCTGACGAAGCTGGAGCCGCTGATACGGAAATACGCGCCGACAGGGGAGGCCCCCTGATGGTGGACACCGCCCTCCCCAACGGTTGCGAAGCGGCCCACGCCCTCTACAGCATAGAACGGCTGACTGACCGGGACACAATCCGCGCACGACTGGGTCCAGAGGGGACCTACGCGGCCTACGCCCTGGCGCAGTTGGCACCTTCACTCTTCCCACGAAGCGAGTGGTGGTCAGCGAGCGGCTCCGCGAGCAGCGCCCTCGTCCTCCACTCGCGGGGAGGTCTGGGTCCCGCTCTGCTCACCGTTGGCGACGCCGCGGCGCTGGACGTCCTCCTGGGCCTCCACCCGGGCCCGCGCACCTCCTTCGCCAGCTTCCGGCCGGAGCACCTAGAGGCGGTGCAGCGCCACTTCCTGCTCACCCGCAAAGAGCTCATGGTGCGCATGTCCATCACGACGGAGACGTTCCGCCCCGTGAAAGGGGAGGCAGTGCGACTGCGCGGACGCGACATCGGTCCCATCAACCGCCTCTATTCAGCGGAGGACGGCCCAGCGACCTACTGTTCAGGCCACATTGAGGAAGGCATATACTACGGGGTCATCGCAGAAGGGAATCTAGTCAGCATAGCGGGGACGCACGTGGACTCGGCCGCGGAACGGGTGGCGGTGGTGGGCAACGTGTTCACCCATCCCCGCCACCGGGGAAGGGGCCTGGCCACCATCGCCACCAGTGCGGTGACCCAGGCCCTGTTGGAGCACTGCGACCTGGTTGCCCTGACGGTGGAGGTCAGCAATGCCCCCGCCCTTGCGGTCTATGCCAAGCTGGGCTACCGTCAACAGTGCACCCTGTATGAGACAGCGGCGGTCCGCAAGGAACCGCTGGGCGTGGTCAGCGGCCTCCGCCGTCTGGCCGCCGCCTGGCGCGGCCGTCGGGAGGGGAAGGAGATAGCGGTACGGTGACGCGGCACGTAGGGATCGTGCTCTTTCCGGTTTTCGAGGAGCTGGACGCGATCGGGCCCTACGAGGTATTCGGCGCGCTCTCCGAGCTGGACAAGGGCTGGCGAGTGGTGACGGTTGCCGAGTCCGGCGGCGTGGTCACTGGCGCCCACGGACTGAAGGTCACCGCCGACTACTCCTTCGAAAACTGCCCTCGCCTCGACGTGATCCTGGTGCCCGGAGGCTTCGGTACCCGGCAGGAGATGAACAACCCCCGGATGCTGGATTTCCTGCGGCGCGCGGCCGGGACAGCCTCCTACGTTACGTCCGTGTGCACGGGGGCCCTGGTGCTGTACAAGGCCGAGTTTCTCGCCGGCAAGAAGGCAACAACGCACTGGGGGGCCATCGACCTGCTGCGCGGGATGGGAGGCCTGGAGGTAGTGAAGGAGCGATACGTGCAAGACGGCAACGTGATAACCGCTGCGGGCGTTTCGGCGGGCATCGACATGGCGTTGTATCTGGTGAGCGTCCTCGAGGACGCTCAGACAGCCGGCAACGTGCAGAAGATGATGGAGTACTATCCCAAACCGCCAGAGCTGGAGGAGGCGACCGCGTGACCTTCTCCATCGTGGCCCGCTGCCCGCGAACAGGGATGCTGGGAGTGGGCACGTCCAGCAGGGCGCTGGCGGCAGGAGCCGCGGTCCCATACGTCAGGTCGGGTGTGGGCGCGATCGCGAGCCAGGCATTCAGCAACCCCTACCTGGGGATCGACGGTCTCACGCTGTTGGAGCAGGGGTTGACCGCAGCGCGGGCCCTGGAGCGGGTGATCGAGAGCGACCGGGGCCGCGACCTGCGCCAGGTGGCCATCGTCGACCACGACGGGCACACCGCGGCCTACACCGGCGCCAGGTGCATCCCCTGGGCGGGCCAGGTGGAGGGAGGGGGCTACGTCTGCCTGGGCAACATCCTGACGGGCGAAGACACAATCAAGGCGATGGCCCTTGCCTTCGAGACCAGCGTGGACGAGGAGCTGCCGGAGCGGCTCCTGCGGGCCCTAGAGGCTGGCCAGGAGGCCGGCGGCGACCGCCGCGGCCGCCAGTCGGCCGGCATACGGGTCGTCCGCACGGAAGACTATCCCTGTTGCGACCTTCGGGTCGACGACCATCCCGACCCCGTGGCGGAGCTCCGCAGGGTGTTCACCCTCTTCCAGCGTGAAGAGCCATTCCGCCCGATGTCGCCTCGACGGGACGACTTCACGCCCCAGTGGGAGGCGGTCATCCGGATGCGCGAGATGTTGGAGGCCTCACTGGAGGAAGAGGCCACCGTCGCAAAGGAGCGATAATGGCCAAACCCAGGGTAGACTACGACGTCAAGGATCTGGCCCTGGCCGAGGAGGGCAACCGACGTATCGAGTGGGCGGCGCGGGAGATGCCGGTCATCCGCCTCATCCGGGAGCGGTTCGCCAAAGAGCGGCCGCTGGCGGGGCTGCGCGTATCGGCCTGTCTGCACGTCACGACGGAGACGGCCAACCTGATGCTGACCCTGCGGGACGGCGGCGCCCAGCTTGGTCTCTGCGCCAGCAACCCCCTGTCCACCCAGGACGACGTGGCCGCTGCTCTGGTGGCGATCCACGGCATCCCCGTCCATTCGATCCGCGGGGAGGACGACGAGACGTACTACCGCCATATCCACTCTGTCCTGGACCAGAAGCCCCAAGTGACCCTGGACGACGGCGCGGACCTGGTGGCCACGCTGCACAAGGAGCGCCGCGACCTGCTGGAGGGGGTCATCGGCGGGACGGAGGAGACGACGACAGGGGTGGTCCGGCTGCGGGCCATGGCCGGCGACGGCGCCCTCGCCTACCCGATCGTGGCCGTGAACGAGGCAGACACCAAGCACCTGTTCGACAACCGCTACGGGACGGGCCAGAGCACCCTGGACGGGATCACCCGCGCCACCAACGTCCTGTGGGCGGGCAAGAACGTTGTCGTCTGCGGGTACGGGTGGTGCGGGCGCGGGGTGGCGATGCGGGCGCGCGGACTGGGGGCGAAGGTGATCGTGACGGAGGTCGAACCGGTGCGGGCACTGGAGGCGGCGATGGATGGCTTCCAGGTGATGTCGTTATCCGAGGCCGCGCCCATCGGCGACATCTTCATCACGCTCACGGGCGACATCAGCGTGCTGGACCGCCACCACTTCGAGGCGATGAAGGACGGCGCCATCCTGGCTAACTCCGGCCACTTCAACGTGGAGCTGAACATCAAGGCCATGGAGGAGATGAGCGAGGCCAAACGCCGCGTCCGCGATAACGTGGAGGAGTACCGGCTGATGCACGGCAGGCGCCTCTACCTTCTGGGTGAGGGCCGCCTCATTAACCTGGCGGCGGCCGAGGGGCATCCGGCCAGCGTCATGGACATGAGCTTCGCCAACCAGGCCCTGTGCGTCGAGTACCTGGCGAGCCGATCCCAGCGACAGCCGCCGGACGTGTATCCGGTGCCGACCGAGATCGACCAGGAGGTGGCCCGCCTGAAGCTGGCCTCGATGGACATCACCATCGACGAACTAACGGACGAACAGCGGAAGTACCTGACCTCCTGGGAGGAGGGGACGTGAGCGAAGGAGACGCCACCATGCAGATGACCTTTATGAGCTCGCCCTCTCTGTACATGACGGCGGAGTCGGTCACGGAAGGGCACCCGGACAAGCTCTGCGACCAGATTGCGGACGCCATCCTGGACGAGATCCTCACCCACGATCCTACAGCCCACGTGGCCTGCGAGGTGACGGCTACTACCGGCCTGGTGGTGATCATCGGCGAGATCACCACCAAGCACCACGTGGACTACACGGGCATAGCCCGGCAAGTCATCCGCGATGTCGGCTACACCAAGCCGGAGTACGGGTTCGACGGTGATAGCTGTGGAGTCATCGTTTCTATTAAGGAGCAATCGCCGGAGATAGCGGCGGCTGTCGGCACCGACGAGGGGGCCGGGGACCAGGGGATCATGATGGGCTTCGCGTGCACGGAGACGCCGCAACTTATGCCGCTACCGATCACGCTGGCCCATCAGCTCTGCCTGCGCCTGGCTGAGTGCCGCAAGCAGGGAATTCTGCCTTACCTGCGACCGGACGGCAAGTCGCAGGTGACAGTGGAATACTCTCATGGCCTGCCTAAGCGCGTACAGGCAGTGGTCATCGCCGCGCAGCATGACCCCGATGTCGGCGGCAAGCAGCTCTGGGACGAAGTGACGGAGCAGGTTATCCAGCCTGTGCTGGGCCCCTGGTTCGAAGGACTCACGGACCAGACGATCCACGTGAACAGCAGCGGCTCCTTCATTATAGGCGGGCCCGCGGGAGACTCGGGGCTCTCCGGGCGCAAGAACATCGTGGACACGTATGGCGGCATCGGGCGCCATGGCGGGGGCTCCTACTCCGGCAAGGACCCCTCGAAGGTGGACCGCTCCGCCTCCTACGCCGCGCGCTACGTAGCCAAGAACCTGGTGGCGGCCGAGCTGGCCGACCGTGTGGAAGTGGAACTCTCCTACGCCATCGGCCACCCGCAGCCCCTGGGCATCTCCATCGAGACGTTCGGCACCCACAAGTTCGACCACGGCGGCATACTCCAGCTCGTGAAGGATCACTTCGACCTGAGCCCACACGCTATCATCCGCGACCTGGACCTAAGGCGGCCGATCTACAGGGCGACCGCGGCCTACGGCCACTTCGGCCGCACCGACATCGACGCCCCTTGGGAGCGCACGGACAAGGCAGACGCGCTACGGCGAGCGGCGGGACTGCCAGCCGCGGAGACCCAGCCTGCCTAGGCCGCCGTGTACGCGCTGATCATCGCAGGGGGCGAGGGCGAGCGACTGCGTCCCCTCACCAGCGACCGGCCCAAGCCGATGATCCCGGTGGGCGGCAAGCCCATCCTGGAGCACCAAATCGAGCGGCTCGCTGGCCAGGGCGTGAGCGACGTCATCCTCCTGTGCGGCTATAAGGCGAAGATGATTCAAGAGCACTTCGGGGACGGGTCGCGGTTTGGGCTTCGAGTCCGTTACTCGGTGGAGCAGGAGCCGCTGGGCCGGGGCGGCGCCCTGAAGCTGGGGGCCCGCCTATTGCCGCCCGACGAGGAGCTGGCGCTGGCCCTCAACGGCGATATCCTCACGAATCAGGCGCTGGCGCCGCTGGTGCGCCATCACCGACGGAAGGGCGCCACCGCTACGGTCATGCTCACCCGCCTTCGCAGCCCCTACGGCATCACCCGGGGGGACAGGGCCGGTCACATCGTCGCCTTCGAAGAGAAGCCCATCCTGCCCCACTGGATCAACGCCGGCGTGTACGTGCTCGCAGCCGATTTCTTCGACCGTTTGCCGGAACGGGGCGACCACGAGAGGACGACGTTCCCGGAGTTGGCAGCCGAGGGAAAGCTGTTTGGCTATCGCAGCCGCGCCTACTGGCGGACGATTGATACTTTCAAAGACTTGACCGAAGCTGCGAGCGAGGTGAGGGAGCTGGCGTCGGCATGAGCGAAGCGCCCATCCGCTTCGGCACCGATGGCTGGCGGGCTGTCATCGGTGACCAGTTCACTTACGACAACGTGCGCCGCTGCGCCCAGGCCACAGCGCTCTATGTCAAAGAGGGCGGGCTCACGGACCGCGGCATGGTGGTGGGCTACGATACGCGTTTCAGCTCGGAGGAGTTCGCCGCGGTTGCCGCTGAAGTGCTGATCGCCAACGACATCCCAGTCTACCTCTGCGATCGCCCAGCGCCGACGCCGGTGGTAGGATACGCCATCCTGCGCCGCAACGCCGCGGGGTCCGTGGTCATCACCGCCAGCCATAACCCGGCCCAGTACTCCGGCTTCAAGGTGCGCACTGAGTATGCGGGCTCCGCCCCGCCCGAGGTTCTGAGCCGCATCGAGGCGCTGGTTCCCCCTACGTCGCAGGTGTCCCGCCTGCCCCTGGACGAGGCGAAGGCCAAGGGGCTCGTGGAGGTGCTCGATCCGCAGCCCGACTACATCGAACACGTGTCGGAGCTGGTGGACCTGGCCGGCCTGCGGGCGAGCGGCCTGCGGGTGGTAGTGGACTCGATGCACGGGGCCGGCGCCGGCTACGTGCGCGGCCTCCTGTCCGGGGGCGGGACGCGGGTCTGGGAGGTGAGGGCGGCACGCAACCCGCTGTTCCCCGGCATGCACAACCCGGAGCCCATATTGCGCAACCTGTCGCCCCTGCGCAGGGCGCTGCGCCGCCACGGGGTCCAGGTGGGCCTAGCCACAGACGGCGACGCCGACCGCTTGGGCGTCCTCGATAGTGAGGGGCGGTTCGTCAACCAACTCCAGACGTTCGCTCTGCTGGCCTACTATCTGCTGGAGGTGCGGGGCCTGCGCGGGCCCATCGTTAAGTCGGTGACCACGACCAGCATGGTGCTGCGGCTGGGCGAGCTGTACGGGGTGCCGGTGCACGAGACCGGTGTGGGCTTCAAGCACCTGGGGCCCAAGATGCGGGAGACGGACGCCATCGTCGCCGGGGAGGAGTCGGGGGGCTATGCCTTTCGCGGCCACCTGCCGGAGCGGGATGGCATCCTTTCGGGGCTGTACTTCCTGGACCTGATGGCCCAGCGACGGAAGGACGTCGCCGGTCTCATCGAAGATCTGTTCAGGGAGGTGGGGCCGCACTACTACGACCGCGTGGACATCGAGATGTCAGCGCAGGAGCGGACGCAGGTGGAGTCGCGCCTGTCGGAGCTGAGGCCAGAGCGCATCGCCGGACTGGCGGTGACGGGCATAGACAGCACGGACGGCCTTCGCTTCAAGCTGGAGGACGGAGCCTGGGCCCTGATCCGCCTTTCGGGGACGGAGCCACTGATGCGCATCTACACAGAGGTGCCGCGGGAAGAGCTGGTGCCCAGGGTGCTGGCCGAGTGCCGTGAGCTAGCCCGTGTCTGATCCCGGGGTCCTGGACGACGCCGAGGCGCGGGCCGCCCTGGATCCTGGCGGGATGGGGGCTGCGGTCCACGGCTTGCCCGATCAGTGTCGCGCCGCCTGGGAGGAGGCGCGCCGCCTGGAGCTGCCCGCCGCTTACCGGGAGATTGACCGCATCGTCATCCTGGGCATGGGCGGCTCCGCCATAGGGGGCGACATCTTCCGGCTTCTGCTGGCGCGGGAGAGCGCGGTCCCGGTGCTCAACCAGCGCCACTACGACCTGCCGTCCTGCGTGGACGGCCGCGCCCTGCTCATCGCCTCCAGCTTCAGCGGCAACACGGAGGAGACGCTGTCGGCCTTCGAGCGAGGGCTGGCCACGGCGGCCAAGAAGCTGGCTATCACCACCGGAGGCAGGCTCCTGGCGACAGCCCGGGCCAACGGCGTCCCCGCGTTCGTCTTCCGGTTTCGCGGCGAGCCCCGTGCGGCCCTGGGCTACGGCCTCATGCCTCTGCTGGCCGTCGCCGAGAGCATCGGGCTCATGCAGGGAGTGTCCCAAGACGTGGACGAGGCGATCGCAGCAATGGAGTCCCTCCGCTCCCGGATCAGCGAGGATGTGCCTGTGGCCGACAACGCCGCCAAGCGGCTGGCGGCTAGGCTGGCCGGGCGGCTGCCCGTCATCTACGGGGCCGAGGTGCTGACCGAGGTGGCCCACCGCTGGAAGACGCAGCTCAACGAATCGCCGAAGGTCTGGGCGTTCTACGAGGAGATGCCGGAGGCGAGCCACAACGCCCTCGTCTCCTACGGCCTGCCAGAGGAGGTGGCCCGCCTGGCACTCGTTGTCTATCTGCGGTCACCGGACTTCCACCCACGCCTCGTCCTGCACTTCGAGTCAAGCCAACGGGCGCTGGCCGAGGCTGGGGTGGAGTGCGCCGAGGTGCAAGCGGAGGGGAGGAGCGCTCTGGCTCAGGCCATGACCTGCCTCCTGATGGGGGACTACGTGAGTTACTATCTGGCGCTGCTGAACGGCCTCGACCCCACGCCAACCACGGTGATCGACAACCTGAAGGCCTGGCTGGGCCAGCAGCGATAGGAGGTCGCCATGTCTTCCGTCACCGTCCTTCGCAACGGTCTGCTCATCGACGGCACGGGCCGGGAGCCCGTCCAAGAGGCGACCGTGGTGATCGAGGACGGCGACATCACCCGCGTCGGCAGGGACGACGCTGTCGAGGTGCCGAAAGGGGCCCGGGTGTTCGAACTGGACGGCCGCGCGTTCATGCCTGGCCTGAGCGATGCTCACGTCCATCTGGGCATCGTCCACCTGTCGGCGGGTGCGGCCCAGCGCGAGCCGCTGGCGGTGTGGACGATGAAGGTGCGGCAGGTTATCGAAGACGCGCTGGAGATGGGGTTCACCACCGTACGCGACGCCGGCGGCATCGACGGCGGCTTCGCGCAGGCGGTGGCCGAGGGCTACATTCGGGGTCCGCGCATCCTGCCCAGCGGCTCGCCCATCTCCCAGACGGGGGGCCACGGCGACTGGCGCCTTCGCTTCCAAGAGGGGCCTCTGCCGGCCATCCCGGGCCTTGTGGCGATGCCCGCTATCTGCGACGGGCCGGAGGAGGTACGCAGAGCGGCTCGCCAGCAGCTACGGCGAGGTGCGACACAGCTCAAGGTGATGGCAGCAGGCGGCGCCATGTCCCCGGCCGACGAACTGAACACCACCCAGCTCACAGTGGAGGAGATGGCGGTGGCGGTGTACGAGGCGGCAGCCGTAGGCAAGATCGTGATGGCACACACCTACAGCCCGAGCAGCATCACGAACGCGCTGGAGGCAGGAGTGCGCTCCATCGAGCACGGCAACTTCCTGGACGAGGCCACGGCCGCCAAGATGAAGAACCAGGACGCCTTCCTGGTGCCCACGCTGACCACCTATGAACTCATAGACAAGTTCGGGGAGCAGTACGGGGTTCCGCAGTTCAACCTGGAGAAGATACGAGAAGCCAAGACCGGGAGCCTGGAGAGCGTGCAGGTGGCCGCGGCGGCGGGAGTGAAGATCGGCTCCGGTTCCGACCTGCTGGCGGAGATGCAGCCCTACAAGACGATGGAGCTATTGCTCAAGGCCCAGGTCATGGGGTCAACGGCCGCCATCATCAGCGCTACGCGCACGAACGCGGAGCTCTTCGGCCTGGCGGACAAGCTGGGCACGGTAGAGGCCGGCAAGTGGGCCGATCTCATAGTGGTGGAAGGCAACCCGGCAGATGACATCGAGCGGCTGCGGGACAAGAACAACGTGAAGCTGGTGCTGAAGCAGGGAGCGGTGCTGAAGAACCTGCTGGAAGCGTAGGCCCTAGCGCTTAGTGTACTGAGGGGCCTTGCGGGCGCGCTTGAGGCCGGGCTTCATCCGTTCCTTCACCCGTGGGTCGCGTGTGAGGAGGCCAGCCCTGCGCAGGGTGGGCTTGAGAGCCTCGTCGAAGGCGACGAGGGCGCGGGAGATGCCGTGGGCGAGGGCATCGGCCCAGGCGGATATGCCGCCGCCGGAGATCTTGGCTTGCACATTGAAGCGCTCTTCTGTCTCAGTGCTCACCAGGGGCCGGCGCGCGTTGAGCTGGTGTAGCTGCCAAGTGAACACTTCCTGGAACGGCTTGCCGTTGACGACGATGTTGCCGGAGCCGGGGTACAGCCGCACCCGCGCCACGGCCGTCTTGCGGCGTCCAGTGCCGTAGTAGTACTGCTCGCTGGAGGGGACGGACAGTTCGTCGGTCTGGTCTTGCGTCATGACGGTTTCTCCGAGCTGATGGCGGCCGCTGCGGCCTGTCGCTTGCGGGAGGCGTTGACCTGCGCTTCGTGAGGATGATCAGGACCGGCGTAGACCTTCAGATGGCGATAGAGCTGTCGGCCGAGGCGATTGCGGGGGAGCATGCCCCGCACGGCAAGCTCAATGACGCGCCGCGGGCGGCGCTGGAGCATATCACTTAGGGTCGTCTCCTTGATGCCGCCCATGTAGCCGGTGTGCCGGTAGTAGGTCTTGCCCCGAAGCTTGTCGCCGGTGACACGAATCTTCTCAGCGTTCACTACTACGACACAGTCTCCCATGTCGAGGTGGCGAGAGTAGGTGGGCTTATGCTTGCCCATGAGGAGGTTGGCCACCTCGGAGGCCAAGCGGCCCAGCGTCTGGCCGTCGGCGTCCACCACGTGCCAGAGCTTTTCGATCTCTGCGCCCTTCAGGCTATATGTCTTCATCCGTTTCATCGTCAAACAGTCCGTCCTCATAGCGAACCTTCATCAGGCAGAGGCCACGGGCCGGGGCCGTGAAGCTGGCCGCCCCCGGCTCAGCCCGGCTCAGCAGGTCTTTGAACGCGACCGGGGGGAGCCTGGCCCTGCCAACCTCCACCAGCGCCCCGGCAATGCGCCGCACCTGATGGGGCAGGAAGGCATTGGCCTCCAGCTCTAAGAGGAGGCAGCAGCCGCGCCGCCTGACCTCCGCCCGGGTCATCCGCCGGCAGGTGCTGCGCTTGCCGGCCAGCGAGGGCTGGGTGAAAGCGGCAAAGTCGTGCTCACCCACCAGGTACGCCGCCGCCTCAGCCATCGCCCCCTCGTCCAGCGGCTCGGCCACGTGCCATACGAAGCGGCGCTGGAGAGCGGGCCGATGGCCGCCGTTATGGATCGCGTAGCGATACCAGCGGGCGACCGCCTGACGGCGCGGGCCGAAGGTGGGCGCCACCTCTTTGGCCGCGCGGACCGCTATCTGATCCGGCAGGTGATGGTTGAGGGCCCGCAATAATACGTCAGACCTATGGCGGCTGGCCGTGTTGAAAGCGGCCACCTGACCCTTGGCATGAACACCGGCATCGGTGCGGCCAGCGAGAGCTGCCCTTATCGGTTCGCTTGTTAAGCTGCTGAGGGCGCGCTCCAGCGCGTCCTGTATCGTCCGCGTATTCTTCTGGTACTGAGAGCCCCCGAAACCGGTGCCCTCGTACTCCAAGAGGAGGGCCAGCCGGCGCAAGGGTGCGTCCCCCACCATCCGCCTCAGGCGGAGCAGAGCCGCCTAGCTCTCATCCTCCTGCTCCACGATCTCCAGTTGGGCCATGCGGGCACCATCTCCCAGGCGCAGGCCCAGCTTCACGATCCGGGTATAGCCTCCCGGCCGAGCAACGTAGCGCTCGGCTAGGTCATCGAACACCTTCTCCACGACCCTCTTGTCGTACACGAAGCGCAAAGCCTGGCGACGCGCATGGAGGTCGCCCTGCTTACCGAGGGTAATGACCCGTTCCGCCAGCCGCCGCACCTCTTTGGCCTTGGCCTCTGTGGTGATGATCTTCTCATGGCGGAGGAGGTCCGTCACCAGATTGCGGAACAGGGCGAGCCGGTGGTCGGTGGGCCTCCCCAGCTTGCGCCCGTCGATGCGATGGGCCATGGCTACTCCCCAGGCTCCTCACTGGTGAGCTCCATCAGCTTGCGCTTCCAGGCGGGGACTTCCTCCTCCTCAGCATCCTCAGCGGGGGCCTCGGTCTTCTTGTCCTCTGCGCCCTTAGCGGCGGGCGCAGGGCCCTCCTCTTCCACCTTCGCCTCCTCTGCGGCGGGAGCTGCCTCCGGTTCCTCAACTGCCGGCTGCTGAGCCAGGATAGGAACCTCGCCCTCCTCCAGAGGCGCCGCCTCCATCACCTCCTCCGGCTGTTCGGCGGGGAGCAGACCCAACTCATTCAGCTTGTCTCGCAACTCCTCATAGGACTTGCGGCCGAAGTTGCGGAGGGACAGGAGTTCCTCCTCGCCCCTCTCCAGCACCTGTCCAACGGTCATGAGGCCGCTGCGCCGCAGGCAGTTGTAGGCCCGCATGGAGAGGCTGAGGTCCTCGATGGGCATGTTGTACCTCTCAGGGGTCAGTACGACGCCGGCGCCGAGGCCGCGCTCTACCACCGGCAGAGGCGGCTGTCCCATGTGGGCGAACACCTTGAACTGCTCGCTGAGGATCTCAGCGCTGCGGCTGACAGCATCGACGGCGCTGATGGTGCCATCGGTCCAGACCTCCATCTCCAGGCGGTCGTAGTTGGTCTCCTGGCCGACACGGGTGCGGCTCACCTTGTAGTTCACCTTGCGCACGGGTGAGAAGACGGCGTCCAACGGGATCACGCCTATGGGCAGACCATCGACCTGGCCGGCAGGTACGTAGCCAAGGCCGGGCTCCACGTTAAGCTCGGCGCGGAGCTGACCTGCGGCGGAGTCCATGGTAACCAGGTGGAGCTCCGGGTTCATCACTTCGTAGTGCTCAGGGACCTGGAGGTCCGCTGCGGTGATCTCACCCTCGCGCCCGCTGACGTCCAAGACGAGCGTCCCCGGGCGGTCGGAGAGGGCACGCAGGCGCAGTTCCTTGACGTTGAGGAGGAACTCAATCGTATCCTCCTTCACGTTGGGCATGGTGGAGAACTCGTGCTGAACCCCGTCGATGCGCACGGACGTCACCGCGGCGCCGGGCAGGGAGCTAAGGAGCACGCGTCGGAGGGCGTTGCCCAGGGTAATGCCGAATCCGGAGGCCAACGGCGCGGCTACGACACGGGCGCAGTCTTCCCCGATCTCCTCAACTTCGATCTTCGGCTCGGTGGCCGGCTCCTCGACGACGGGCGAATCAGCCACACCTCGGTAAACTTGAGACTCTAGCATCAACTATCCCCTACCGTGAATAGTACTCAACAACGGTGGCCGGACTGAACTTGGCCCCGATCTCTTCTATCTCCGGCTGCGCCAGCACGCGGCCGGTCATGCCCTCCACATCCACGCTCAGCCAGGACGGCACGCTCTTCCCAGCCATCTGCTCTTTCGTGATCTGGAAGTACTTGGACCGCTGTCCCCGCGACGTCCAGCTGACAACGTCCCCCACCCTCAGCACATGGGAGGGGGCATACGCCTTGCGACCGTTCACGGTGACGTGCCCATGGAGGACTACCTGACGCCCCTGAGCCCGCGAGTCGGCGAAGCCCAAGCGGTACACCAAATTGTCCAAGCGCATCTCCAGGATGCGCAGGAGGTTATCGCCGCTGACACCATGGCGGCGCACCGCCTCGGCGTAGTAGCGGCGAAACTGCCGTTCCATTACCCCGTACGTGAGGCGAGCCCGCTGCTTCTCCCGCAACTGGAGGCCGCGGTCCGAGACCCTGCGGCGGCGCATGGATCGCGGACCGGGAGGGTAGGGCCGCCTCTCGAAAGAGCACTTGGGCGAAAAGCACTTCTCGCCCTTGAGGTACAGCTTGTCGCCCAGGCGGCGACACAGGCGGCAGACCGGTCCGGTGTAATGTGCCATATCCCTCCTAGACTCGCCGTCGCTTGCGTGGGCGACAGCCGTTGTGCGGTACCGGCGTGACGTCTCGGATGCTGGTTACCTGAAGGCCGGCGGCCTGGAGGGAGCGGATCGCCGCTTCCCGACCGCTGCCTGGGCCCTTAATGCGCACATCCACCTGTCGCAGACCGTGGTCCATCGCCCTGCGCGTCGCCTCCTCCGCGGCCAACCCGGCCGCGTATGGGGTGCTCTTGCGGGATCCCTTAAAGCCGACGGTGCCGGAGCTGGCCCAGGAGAGGACGTTGCCGTTGGGGTCAGTGAGGGTGATGGTGACGTTGTTGAAGGTGGAGCGGATGTAGGCCAAGCCCACAGGTACGTTCTTCTTCTCTCGCCTGCGAGTGCGCGTCTTACGTTCTGCCATATACGGGCTCCCCTACTTCTTGGCCATGGCGCGACGCCTCCCGGCCACCGTGCGGCGGGCGCCCCGCTTCGTGCGGGCGTTGGTACGGGTGCGCTGCCCGCGCACAGGGAGGCCGCGGCGGTGCCGGATGCCGCGGTAGCTGTTGATCTCTATGAGGCGCTGGATGTTCTGACGCACGCGCTTGCGCAGCTCTCCTTCGACTACGAAGTTGCGGTCGATGTACTCACGGATGCGGGAGATTTCATCGTCGGTCAGGTCACGAACCTTGGTCTCAGGCGAGACCCCCGTGTGTGTGCATATCCGACCGGCCGTGGTGGAGCCGATGCCGAAGATGTATCGAAGGGACACATCGACGTGCTTGTCGCGAGGGATGTCCACTCCGGCGATACGAGCCATAGCAGCCTCCTACCCCTGCCTCTGCTTGTGACGGGGGTTGCGGCAGATCACGCGAACCACCCCTCGGCGGCGCACGATCTTGCAGTTATCGCAGCGACGCTTTACTGATGCCGATACTTTCACGATAGGACCCTACTTGAAGCGGTACGTGACTCTGCCCCGGCTCAGGTCGTAGGGGGAGAGCTCCACCAGCACGCGGTCACCCGGCAGTATGCGAATGAAGTGCATCCGTATCTTGCCAGACGCGTGAGCGAGGATACTGTGCCCATTAGGTAATTCTACACGAAACATCGCGTTGGGCAAATTCTCCTTCACTACCCCTTCGACTTCTATGGATTCTTTCTTGCCCATGAGCGCCCTGGTCCAGAATTCCGGGCCTGTGGCGGTTCACCTCCTGTGGTCTCTACCTCCGAAATTCATATTCTACGGCAAAGTCAGCACACTTGCCTGTCCGTCGCGGATGGCGAGCGTGTGTTCGAAATGGGCGGACAGGCTGCCGTCCAGCGTCCGCACTGTCCAGTTGTCGGAGTCGCGCTTGGTGCGCCAGTCGCCAACGTTCACCATCGGCTCGATGGCGATGACCATCCCCTGTCTGAGGATGGGGCCGGAGTCCGGATCGCCGTAGTTGGGCACCTGGGGATCCTCATGCATGTGGCGGCCGACGCCGTGGCCCACGTACTCGCGCACCACGGAGAAACCCTGGGCTTCCACGTAGCCCTGAATGGCGGCGCCGATCTGGCCCAACCGCGACCCAGCCCGGGCAACGGCCACGGCCCGGTTCAAAGCCTCTCGCGTCACCTCGATGAGCCGCTGCGCTCCGGGGGAGATGTTCCCCACTCCTGCCGTCACCGCCGCGTCTCCCACGAACCCCTTGTGAATAGCGCCAAGGTCTATGCTCACGATGTCCCCATCCATGATCTCGCGATCGCCGGGGATGCCGTGGACGATCTCATCATTGATGGAGACACAGACCGCAGCCGGATAGCCATTATAGCCCAGGAAGGCGGGGATAACATTGCGCTTCTTGAACTCGGCACGGACGATCTTATCCAGCTCCCGCGCCACCAGGCCGGGCCGCAGATGGTTCACGAGTATCTGGAGGACCTCGGCGACGCTGCGTCCAGCCTCTCGGATGATGGCGATCTCGTCCTCGGACTTGATGACGATGGGCATGAGGGTCTAGCGGGCCTCCTAAGGGCGTCCCATTGCCTCCAGCACTCGTCCCTTCACTTCGTCCACCTCACCCCCACCATCCACCTCGACCAGCTTGCCGTCTCGCCAGTAGTACTCCAGAAGAGGCTCCGTCTGCTTGAGGTTCACGTCAAGCCGGGTGCGCACCACATCTGGACGGTCGTCCTCACGCTGGTAGAGCTCGCCGCCGCAGCGATCGCAGACGCCCTGACGCTTAGGGGGCATACTCTGCTGATGGTACACGGCGCCGCACTGGCGGCAGTTCCAGCGACCGGAGAGGCGCCGCACGAGTTCCTCCGTCGGCACCTTTATGTAGATAGCCCTGTCGATGGCCTTCCCCTCCCGCGCCAGAGCGTCGTCCAGAGCTTTGGCCTGATCCAGATTGCGGGGGAAGCCGTCGAGCGCGAAGCCCCGGGCGGCGTCCGGTCGGGCGATGCGGTCGAGGAGCATGCCCACGGTCAACTCGTCCGGAACCAGCAGTCCCTTCTCCACAAAGGGCTGCGCCTTGCGTCCCAGTTCCGTCTCCTGGCGGATGTTCTCGCGGAAGAGCTCACCGGTGGTTATGTGAACTAGGGCCGCGTGTTCACAGATCGTGACGGCTTGGGTGCCCTTGCCCGCTCCTGGCAAGCCCAACAGGATGAGATACAAGCCCCTGCCCTCCTCCTAACGGATGAACCCTTCATACTGGCGCATGAGGAGCTGAGCCTCGATCTGACGCAAAGTGTCCAGAACCACGCCGACGGTGATAATGAGACCGCTGGAAGTGATGCCGAATGCGGCCGAGCGGCCCCGCAGGCTGAACCCGCCCCCGATGATTGTTGAGAAGATGAACGGCGCCACCGCCACAAACCCGAGGAAGAAGGCACCTCCCCAGGTGATACGCATCAGAACCCGGTTGATGTACTCCCCTGTGGGACGGCCGGGGCGTATGCCGGGGACGAAGCCTCCCTGGCGCTGGAGGTTCTCCGCCAGGTTCTGCTGCTGGAAGACCACCAGCGTATAGAAGAAAGTGAACACCACAACGGTGACGAAGAGGAACGCCCAGTACCCCCAGTTGCCCGGATCGAACACCCCTTGCATCCAATCGCCAGCGCTGGCGACGAAGCTGTTGTCGGAGGTAGCGAAGATGCTGCCCACATAGGCCGGGAAGATGATGACGGAGAAGGCGAAGATCAGGGGAATCATGCCGACGCTGTTCACGCGCAAAGGGATATGGGTCTGGCCAGACTGACGGTACATGCGGCCGCTGCGGAACACGCTGCGAGAGTACTGCACGGGGATCCGCCTCTTCGCCTCCTGGAAGATGACGATAATGTAGACTAGACCGATCATGAGGGCACCCAGGAAGATGGTGGCGCTCACGGTCTCCCCGACGCCGGTGTAGAGGCGCCCGGCGATGAACTGGGGCAGGCCGGCGATGATGCCGGCGAAAATGAGGATGGAGATGCCGTTGCCGATGCCCTTCTCGCTGATCAGCTCGCCTATCCAGACCAGGAACATGGTGCCGGCGGTCATGGAGATGATCATGGCAAGGGTGGGCAACGCCTGCGCGCCGCTGAAGCCGATGCCCTCGGTGCCCGCGAAGCCGCCCTGGCTCTCGATGAGGACAAGCTGTCCATAACCCTGGACGAGGGCCATGGGCACGGTCATCCAGTGGGTGTAGATCTGAATCTGACGCCGCCCCTGCTCGCCCTCCCGCGAGAGCGCCTGGAGGGTAGGCACCAGAGGCACCATGAGCTGCATGACGATGGACGACGTGATGTAGGGGTAGACGCCCATGGCGGCCACGCTCATGTTCTGGAGAGCGCCGCCGCTGAAGATGTTCATGAATCCGAGGACGGTGCTCTCCTCGAAGATCGTGGCCAGTTGCTCCGGGTTGGTGCCGGGCACCGGCAAATTCGCCGTGAAGCGGAACACGACCAACATGGCGAAGGTGAACAGCATCTTCTCGCGGATGTCCGCCTGGAACATCGCGTTGTAGGCTGCCTGCAGAAGCTGGGGACGCTGCTGCTGCGACCTAGCCGCCGTCGCCATCGCCTATCTCCAGGGCGCTGCCGCCCGCTGCCTCGATCTTCTCCTTGGCGGTCACGGAGAACTTATGCGCCTTCACCGTGAGAGCCTTTGTCAGTTCCCCTCTGGCCAGCACCTTCACCGGCCGCCGTAGGCTCCGCACCAGGCGCGACTGCTGGAGCAGTTCCGGCGTCACCTCGGTACCAGCCTCAAAGCGCTCCAGATCGTGCAGGTTCACGGCAGAGTACTCCTTGCGGAAGATGTTGGTGAAGCCGCGGCGGCGGGGCAGCCGCTTGATGAGGCGCGTCTGGCCGCCCTCGAACCCCAGCTTGGGCTTCCGCCCCGAGCGCGATTTCTGGCCCTTAATGCCCCGACCGGAATAGGTGCCACGGCCGCTGGCGTCGCCGCGACCCACGCGCTTGCGGGCGGGTTTGGACCGCTTGGGCGGTCTGAGTTCGTGGGCAAGCATCAGTCTTGGGACACCTCAGCTACTGTGACAAGATGCCGAACTTTGTCAATCATGCCACGTATCGCCGGAGTATCACGGTGCTCCACCGTCTGGCCCAGCCGACGCAGGCCGAGGGCACGGATCGTCCGCTTCTGGTCGCCAGCGTAGCCGATGGCGCTCTTGCGCCAACTTATGCGAAGGCTAGGCATCGATGGACGCCTCCGCCGAGACCGCGCGCCGACGCGCCAGCGCCTCCTCAGGCGAGCGCAGTTGCGAAAGGCCAAGGATCGTCGCCTTCACGACGTTCGCTGGGCTCTTGGAGCCCAACGACTTTGTCACGACATCCTTGACGCCCGCCCCCTCCAGCACGGCGCGAACGCCGCCGCCGGCGATGAGCCCGGTGCCGGGCGCCGCCGGCTTGATGAGCACACGGGAGGCGCTGAACCGGGCCAGAATGGGATGCGGTATGGTGGAGTCAACCATGGGAACGCGAATCATATGCTTGCGCGCGATGGTGGAGGCCTTGCGGATGGCCTCCGGCACCTCCCTGGCCTTACCCAGAGCAACACCCACGTGGCCGTCGCCGTCGCCTACGACGACGACAGCGGTGAAGTGAAAGCGGCGCCCACCCTTCATCACCTTGGCCACGCGGTTGATGAACACGACCTTCTCCGTCAGCTCCATCTCGGAAGTATCTATCTTCTCCCGCTTGGCGACGTACTTACCGGGGTTAGACATACTCACCTCATCAGAAGGAGAGACCGCCCTTGCGGGCCGCCTCTGCCAGAGCCTTGACGCGGCCGTGGTACCTGGAGCCACCGCGATCGAAGACCACCGACTTGATATCTTTCTCCGCCGCCTTGTGGGCGATGGCCTCCCCCACCAGTTCGGCCACTTCGGTCTTGCGCTTGTCATCACACCGGTTGCGCAGGTCCGCCTCCAGATCTGAAGCCGCAGCGAGGGTGCGGCCGCTGCTGTCGTCAATGACCTGTGCGTAGATGTGGTTCAAGCTGCGGAAGACAGCCAATCGGGGCCGCTGGGGGATGCCGCTGACCCGACGGCGTATCCGGCGGTGGCGTCGAATCCGTGCAGCGGATGAGGTCTTGGCCTTTTTCATGGCTAGTGGATCGCCCTGCCAGCCTTACCGGCCTTGCGGCGGACGTACTCACCCGCATAGCGGATGCCCTTGCCCTTGTAAGGCTCCGGCGGCCGCACCTTGCGAACGTCGGCGGCGGCCTGGCCCACGTCCTCCTTGCTGATGCCCTTCACTGTGACCCGGGAGGTGCCCTCC
>CAYFYG010000267.1:0-2998 GCA_964347225.1 uncultured Dehalococcoidia bacterium
GGAGCCGTCCTCGTAGGAGCCGGCGGTGATGTACCCCTCGTGCCCCTCGATGGAGAATTTGTGGGTAACGGAGGCGCGGGTGGCGGGCAGCCGCCGCCGCACCGGGCGGGGGACGTCGCTCTGTCTGCTGTCCCTGCTTCCTCGGCCGCCCTCAGGGCTTGTCGGCGTGTCCTTCTTCGTGCTCAGCACCTGGGCCCGCTTGGAGCCGTCGCGGTAGATGGCCAGGGCCTTAAGGCCGTGCTTCCACCCCTCGATGTACGCCTCCTCGATCTCCTCGACGGCGGTGTCCTCCGGCACGTTGACGGTCTTGGAGATGGCGCCGGAGATGAAGGGCTGGACGGCGCCCATCATCTTGACGTGGCCCAGCCAGTGCACGGTGCGGGAGCCGTTCTCCGGCTTGAAGGCGCAGTCGAAAACGGGGAGGTGCTCCTGGTGCAGGCCGGGGGCGCCCTCGATGGTGCCCGTCTTGTCGATGTGGGCGAGAATGGCAGCGGCGGTGTCGTCGTCGTAGCCGAGGCGGCGCAGGGCCCGCGGCACGGAGCCGTTGACGATCTTCATGACGCCGCCGCCCACGAGCGTCTTGTACTTGACGAGGGCGATATCCGGCTCGATGCCGGTGGTGTCGCAGTCCATCATGAAGCTGATGGTGCCGGTGGGAGCGAGGACGGTTGCTTGGGAGTTGCGATAGCCGTGCTGGCGGCCGCGGGCCAGCGCCTCGTCCCAGACGGCGCGCGCCGCCGCCACGAGGGGAGTGGGGGCTCGTGACTCGTCGACCTGGTAGGCGGCGGCGCGGTGCTTCTCGATCACGGCCAGCATCGGCTCCCGGTTGCGCTCGTAGCCGGGGAATGGCCCCATGCGAGCGGCGATGGCGGCGGAGGTGGCGTACGCCTGGCCGGTCATGATGGCCGTGAGGGCCTCGGCCCAGGCCCGCCCCTCCTCGGAGTCGTAGGGGATGCCCAGGGACATGAGGAGGGCGCCCAGGTTGGAGTAGCCCAGGCCCAGGGCGCGGTAGTCGTCGGCGTTCTTGCTGATCTTCCGGGTCGGGTAAGAGGAGTTGGAGACGATGATCTCCTGGGCGGCGATCATGACGGCACAGGTGTGGCGGTAGGCGTCGCTGTCGAAGTTGCCCTGCTCGTCGAGGAACTTGAGGAGGTTGATGGAGGCGAGGTTGCAGGCGGAGTCGTCCAGGTGCATGTACTCGGAGCAGGGGTTGGAGGCGGTGATGGGGCCGGAGTTGGGGCAGGTGTGCCATTGGTTGATCACGGTGTCGTACTGCATGCCGGGGTCGGCGCACTCCCAGGCGGCCGCGGCGATCTTGCGCATGAGGTCGCGGGCGCGATAGGTCTGGGCGGGCTCGCCGGTGGTGACGTATCGGGTGTGCCACTCGCGGTCCTCGACGACGGCGCTCATGAATTCGTCGCTGACGCGGACGGCGTTGTTGGCGTTCTGGTACTGGATGGAGACCCAGGCCTCGCCGTCCAGCGACACGTCGTAGCCGCAACCGCCCAGGGCGTAGGCCTTGCGCTCCTCCCTCGGCTTGCAGGCGATGAACTCCTCGATGTCGGGGTGGTCGATGTTGAGGACGACCATCTTGGCGGCGCGGCGGGTCTTGCCGCCCGACTTGATCGTGCCGGCGATGGCGTCGGCGCCCCGCATGAAGGAGACGGGCCCGGAGGCGAGGCCGCCCGCCGTCAGGCGCTCCTTGGAGGAGCGCAGCCGCGACAGGTTGATGCCGGAGCCGGAGCCGCCCTTGAATATCTTTCCCTCCGTCCTGTACCACTGCAGGATGGAGTCCATGGAGTCCTCGATGGAGAGGATGAAGCAGGCGGAGCACTGCGGCTTCTCCTCGATGCCGAGGTTGAACCAGACCGGCGAGTTGAAGCAGGCCTTCTGGTTGATCAGGACGTGCTTCAGCTCCGCGTGGAAGGCTTCGGCCTCCTCGTCGTCGCGGAAGTAGCCGTTCCTTCGACCGAGCTCAGGACAGGCCTTGCGGCCCCAGTCCGTGAGGCCGTTGACGACGCGGTCTATGAGCTGCCTGACGGAGCGCTCGCGGACGGGGGCGGTGCGGCCGGGGGCGGCGGCGGCCTCATCCGTCAGGGGGCCGCGGAAGTACTTGGAGGCGACGACGTTGGTGGCGTTCTGCGTCCACTTGTGGGGGAACTCGACGCCCACCTGCTCGAACACGGGCTTGCCGTCGGCGCCTGCGATGACCGCCGTGCGGTCCTGGTCCCACTGCAGCTCATCGTAGGGGTCGACGTCGGGCGTCGTGAACCGCCGGGTGATGAGGGGCGTCGTCTGCGTTCTGGTGTCGCTTGTCGGTCTCGTCTCGGTTGTCACTGGTTCCCCTCCTGTGCCCGTTGTCGTTGTCTTGCCTGCCGATGATTCCCCCGCCTGCGCGCGCAGTACTTCAGTTCAGGTGGTTGCCCTTGTCGACATGCCTCGGGCTGGGACCGGTGCCCTCGAAATCGATGGTGTATCCAAGATATCGACGCCCTCTAACAGCATGGCGCACGTTCGCGAAGACGATGTCGCCTTCCTCGCCGGTGGGCAGCCGGAGAACGCAGGGGCCGGGAAGATCCGGAGGCATGTCGGTGTCCAGGTTTGACAGCCTTCCGTTCCAGCTCCGCATCCCCATTCTGTTCCTTCGGACCGTGTACTGGCATGTCGCAGAGGCGACATGATTCCCGTCCTGCGTTAGAAGCTCGACTGGCCCGCTATAGGATGTCATCCTCGTCTCACCTCCTTCCTTACCTCGCCTCCCGCGCGCTGCGCTCCAGCGCCCGCTCGTGGCCGTCCGGTTCGTAGCGCTGCCGGAAGTCCTGGACGGCGGCGTAGGCGGCGCGGGCGCGCTCCTGGGCCTCTGCGTCCGGCGTCCCCGGCCCCTTCGCCACCTTGTCCGCCTCCACCCACGCCTTCAGCAGCTCGACGTACTCGGCGTACTGCTCGTCGCTCAGTCGGTTCACTGGCTCGCCTCCTTGGCCGGGCTCTCCGGCTCCTC
>CAYFYG010000268.1:0-2208 GCA_964347225.1 uncultured Dehalococcoidia bacterium
TCGACGACACCCTCAAGGAGAAGGTGCTGGCCTGCTTCCAGGCTGGCGCCCAGGCCACCGGCTGCCGCCTCGAGCACAGTTGGGGCGAGCAGTCCCGCTACAAGGCGATGCGCACGAACCATGCCCTGGCCCAGGCCTACGTGGCCAACGCCGAGGCCCTGGGGCGAAAGGTGATGGAGCCGGAGCCGCGCCGCTCCATGGGCTCAACCGATATGGGCAACGTCAGCGCCATCGTCCCCGCCATCCACCCCACCATCGCCGTCGCGCCGCCCGATATCCCTATCCACACCGTGGAGTTCCGCGAGATCGCCGCCAGCGAGGCTGCCCACGCGGCTCTGCTCGACTCGGCCAAAGCCCTCGCCATGACCGCCGTGGACGTCCTCACGGACGCCGACCTGCGCAAACGAATGCGGAAGGAGTTCAAGGTCGCCAACTGAGGGCCGCACCTGGATGAGCCCGCCCGCGTTATGCTGTTGGCTCCCTCCCAGGGGGACAGAGGGCGATGAAGGGCTGGGTTTTCGCCGCGATTCTGGTGTTGGCTGCCGCCTCTGCCGCGTGCGGCGGCGAAGGTGACGCGCCTGCCGCACCCACGTCTACGCCCTCCCCCGCTGCCACCCACACACCCCCGCCCACACCGAGCCCTAGTCCCTCTCCCAAGCCCGAGGTGATCGCTGGCATACCCGTCGTGCCGCTGGAGGTCGCCGGCGAAGCCGAGTTCCCCGACGACGTCGTCCTGATCGTCGAGACCGGCTGCTGGCAGTGTGATGGACCTACCACCGGCCTCGAGCGCGTCTATCGCGATCCGTCCGGCGAACTGACAATCGAGACGCTGTTCTCTCCGGACCACCTGGGGCTGCCTCCTCGCGTCATGCAGACGGCCAAGGGTCCCCAAGAGGATCGGCCCATCATCACGGGCTTTGCGCTAGGCGGCAGCGGCGCTCGCATCGCTGTCAGCGTGTGTACCAGAGGTGAGTGCGCGTTGATGGGCGGCCCCGCTCATCCTGGAGACGAGACGACGCTCTTTGAGTCGCACGACGGTGGAGTGACCTGGAAAACGCAGGAGGTGCTTGCCGGAAAGTACCGGGTTCTGGGCATCACGCAGGAGGGCGTCATCCTATACGATCAGGGCGCTTCCCTCAGCGGATCACAGCCGAAGAATCGCTTTGAGGTATACCCTAGCCGCGAATCAATGGAACCGCCCGAAAGCGGTCAGTCGTGTTGGCCGTATGTGCTGCGCGGCCATCTCGTGTGGAGCACCGAGGACGGTCGCATCCTGCGCGCTGACGGCAGCGAGTTCCTGGCGTTGGACCTCCCACCTAGCGCCCGAATCATTGACTTGGCGGTCCAGCGCGAGCCGGCGCCCCAGACCGCGGTGGTCTGGTTCGAGGAGGAGGGGGCGAGCGGGTCGTACTACCTGGGCCTCGTGGGGCCTGAGGGGCGGTTCCGCAAGGTCTACCGGACCGGTGGCCTCGCTCTCCTGGGTGACTGGCTCGGCCCGCTCGTCTACGGTAACACCGGGGTGGAGTCGGAGCGCCTGGCGGTGCCTTCGCCGCAGTTCTACCTCGGCTGGTTTCCGGCGGCCCTCGATCTCCAGGGGGGTACCGCAGCACCTATTCTGGAGCCCTTCCTGGAGAGCCACGGCCGCAATGTTGTGCAGGCTGCCCTCGAAGGCCCCTTCGCCCGCGTCGTCGGCACCGGCAGTTGCCTGAACGTCCGCGAGGAGGCCGGCCTCGCTGCCAAAATCATTGACTGCGCTGCAGATGGCGTCCTGCTCCGGGACTCGCTGGACACCGTGTTCGAGAGCGGGTTGACCTGGGTCCACGTCATTGCGCCTTCTGGCAGGGCTGGCTGGGTCGCGGCGGACTACTTGGAGCGCTGACGCGGCTGGCGGTTTCGCCGCCGCTCCGCTACCCTATACCCGATGCAGCCAGCCGAGAATCCCGTGATCGCCCTTGATGCCATGGGGGGCGACAACGCCCCCGGCGAGATCGTGGCCGGTGCCGTCCAGGCCGCCCGCCAGTTGGGCCTTCGCGTCGCCCTGGTGGGGTCTCCGGAACCGATCACGGTTGAGCTGGCCAAGCACGGCGCCAAGCCCGATGGCGTCACCGTCGTCCCCGCCTCAGAGGTCATCGAGATGGACGAGCAGCCGGCCCAGGCTGCTCGCCACAAGAAGGACTCCTCCATCGTCGTCGGCCTGCGCATGGTCAA
>CAYFYG010000269.1:0-2569 GCA_964347225.1 uncultured Dehalococcoidia bacterium
GCCGCGTCAGCTATCGCGGTCCTCATCGCGGCTGAGCTTGCCGCCCGCCTTGTGTACGGCGTCCAGAAACGCAACCGCAAGGCTGACGCGATCTTGCCGGTATGGCGCTCGCCCGTCGGCCACGCGAGGGGAGACTTGGCGTGAGAGCGAGAGTAGAGCAGGCGGCATTGTTGTTGAAGACCATCGCGGTGTGGGGGCTCTACCTGATGTTATATTTCGTGATCTTCGGCGCTCTCACCATCGGCTCGTACGCCACGGCCCGGCAGATTATCTTGGGGGAATAGGGGACCGAAGTCGCCGCCGCTGTTCTTAGGCGGGCGCCCGGCAGGTGTGGGCGGTTGCCGGGAACGGAGAGGCGCTCCGAGTCCACCTTGCGGGGGGTGGTGGTATGGAGCTCGGAGCGCCATCACCTCGGACGGTGGGCGGCTCCACGTCGAAGGCGCAGCAGCGCACAGGGAGGGGAGGGGTGTCAGCGGGGATTGAGCGCAGCTCGTGACTCGAAGCACTCTGCACCGTGCCCCAGCCGCCAGCGCTCTCCGGTGACGTTCGGCCTGCGGCCTGGGGGCTCAGCAACAGCCAACGTTTCGTCGCAGCGCTGGCAGCGTTAAGGCCCGGTGAACACCGTAACAGGAAGGGCAGTAGCGCTGTTATCCCCAGTGCGATGTCGGCGTCTCCAGCCAGCTCCAAGAGGCTTTCATGATGGGATACCTGCGCTTCCTGTGGCATGAGATCGCTGGTCACCCGCGCCCGTGGCACTACACCAACGAGGCGACGTTCTGCGGCACGTGCGGCAGGCAGATTAACGCGTTCTGAGGACGGCGGCGACCACCGCCGCAGCCCCGGGAACCGCGCTCCCGCGACGTAAGAAGGTGCCGGCTCTGCATGGGCGCCAGGCGGCATCTGCCACGTGAGACGGCCTCACCCCTCGGGGCTGAACTCGTCACAGTCGCAGACGTCGCACATCTCCCTAGCGCCGCAGTCCGGTTCACAGCCCCAACACTCCTGGATTTCTCCATCCGGCCGCTGATGGTAGATGTCGTGATAGGCGCGAGTGTGTCCACAGCGGCATGGCGGGGCGCTGCGTGATATGGTTCCAGTCGCTCGCGCCTCGTTCCAGTGGGCTTGTGCGAGGGGCTGGATTTCTCTGCGAAACCTGGGCGCGCTGGGACTACCCAAGTAGCCGCCACGGTCGATATTGACGTTGGCGGTTTCTGCCGACACTGTCCCCTCCGTTAGAGGAGATTACCACCGTCCAGGCTCGTCTCAAGGGGAAACGGGTTTGGATTGAGTTCAGATTGAGTACAGAAAGTGAGGCTCATTCCGTTTGGGCGGGGTGGAAGGTCGACGGCCGGTGGAGATGGAGAGGCGCTCCGAGTCCGGCTTGCGGGGGGTGCTGGTATGGAGCTCGGAGCGCCATCACCTCGGACGGTGGGCGGCTCCACGTCGAGGGCGCAGCGGCGCGCAGGGAGGGGGTGCGCAATCCCGCGACGGAGGAAGGTGCCGGGTCTCCCTATTCACCCGAGATAGGTTGCCCGCCCAGAGGCCGGGAGCCCGCGAGGGCATCTCCTCCACCTTGGACTTGGCTGCCTGCTTGCGCCATCGACATCGAACGGAACCGCCCAGGTCCGCGGTGCAATTAGTTTACATATTAATGCATATAATGTCAAGCATCGATTTGATCGAAGGGCACACCACCGCAACCTTCTGCTTGAGGGCGCGCTGGAGAATATGAAGCCGCCATTGGATTGGTGTGGGTGTCGCGCAGTACCCGGGCGAGCTTCAAGCCAACTGTCAGCGACATTGAGGCTTCCAGCGCACCACGCAGGCGTTGGCCACGAAGCCGTCACACGAGCAAGGAGGACGCCGCGATGTACCCGTATTCCGCCGATGAACTGGTCTGGGCCATAACACGCGATCGGGAGGACGAGCTGCGGCAGATACGGCCGCACACGGAGGAGAAGTCAGACGCGCCCGAGAGCAAGGAACCGCGGAATCGGTTGTAGTCACGCGCCCCGAACGTCAGGAGCAGCTGAGTGAGAAAAGGGAGTCAGCCGGGCGGCTTGGCGAGATGATTTGGCGTCGATTAGCGCTCTGCGAGAACGAAGACGAACACGCCGAGTCCTGCTAGAACGGCTAGGCCTCCAGCCAATACGAGCATCAGCCGCACAGCCGGGGGTGCGACGGGTTGTCGTTGCACGTAGACAGGCACCCACGCGGCAGCGAGTAGCGCTGGGAGAATGGCAAGAGGGAACTTGAGGAGGACAGCGAGCGCCGCGACGACCAGACTGGTCAAGAGGGCGGCTCCGATTCGACCCCTGGTTGTCCTTAGGAATTCCAGCGCCTGTGCACCTCAAGTGGTGTGAGCTCGGTGACCCGCGCACATTGTACATCACGAACCGAGCCACCAGAAGCCTCTACGGCGGTTGTGCGCCTGAGCGAGGCGGGTGTCAACGGGGCGGACAGCGAGGCTTTGCGCCTCTGAGGATAAGCAAGGGGGCTAGTCCAACTGTCCGCCCGCCGCGATTGTCGGCCTCGGCTGGGCGGGTGTCAACGGGAGGTAGCGGACTAC
>CAYFYG010000270.1:0-4633 GCA_964347225.1 uncultured Dehalococcoidia bacterium
AGGACGACGTCGGCTACCCCCGTCTGCACCTCCATGGCGGCGAGGCAGATGGCCTGAACGCCGGAACCGCAGCGGCGGTCAAGCTGGAAGCCCGGCACTTCGACGGGCAGCCCCGCGGCTAGGGCAGCTATCCGGCCCATGCTGGGGTTTTCGCCGCTGGGGTAGCAGTGCCCGAAGATGCAGTCGTCGACGACAGCCGGGTCCAGGCTTGTATTCTCCAGCACCGCGCGAACGATGATCTCCGACAGGGCTTCGGCATCCACATCCCGCAGGGCGCCACCGTAGCGGCCTACCGGGGTTCGTACGGGACTGCAAATCACCGCCTGTCGCACGGGCATAACCTCATATCGACGATGGCCTGCCAACGCTTCCACGCGGGCAAGCGGTTTCGTGTCTGGAGACTGGTCGGGGTGGGCGGATTCGAACCGCCGACCTCCTGGCCCCAAACCAGGCGCTCTAGCCTGACTGAGCTACACCCCGGTCGCTCTTCATGTTAGGCTCGCGCGTCGCAAGGGGTCAAGAAAACAGGCGGCCAGCGGACCGGGCTACAGCTTGCCGACGAGGCTCTTGAGGAGCGACCAAGTGCGGGCCACCGATGCGGCCGCGTCCTCTTCCGCCGCGAAGATCGAGGCAACGAGGTCGGTGCAGCCGGTACCGGCCAGGGCGCGGAGCTGCCGTTCAACTTCCGCTTCGTTTCCCACAATAGCGACAGCCTCCGGCCCCGTGGCGCCCTCCCGGTCCAGCATGCGCCGGTAGTTCGGGAGCTGGCCATATATCTGGAATACCCTGGCGGCGCGCTGGCGCGCCTCCGTGACATCGTCCGCGACGGCGACGGGCAAGCAGACGCAGACACGGGGCTGGGGCCGCCCGGCGGCTTCGGCCGCCGCGTTGATGGGCGGCACGATGTGCGTCTCGACAGTCTTCGGGCCAGTCATCCAGGTGATGGTGCCATCGGCGAGCTCCCCCGCGATCCGCAGCATCATCGGGCCCAGGGCGGAGATGAGGATGGGACACGGCTTGGCGTCCGGCATCTGTCGGGCGCCGGCAACACGGAACTGCGCGCCGCTGAAGGCGACGCGGCCTTCGTCCACCAGCGGGCGCACCACCGAGACGTACTCTCGCATGTGCCCCGCGACCCGCTCGTACGGGACTCCCCACATATCCTGTATCAAGGGCTTGTGCGATGGGCCGATGCCCAGCGCGAACCGCCCGTCCGTCGCCGTGCTCACGGTCAGGGCCTGCAGCGCCATGGCGAAGGGATGGCGCGAGTACGTCACCGCGACGGCCGTCCCCAGTTCGATGCGGCTCGTATTCTCCCCTGCCAGCGCGGCTACGGTGAGGGCGTCGTGGCCGAAGGCCTGTCCGAACCAGTAGCTGTCAAGGCCGTCTCTGTCCGCATCCGCCACCTGCTGCAACTGTTGTTTGAGAGTGGGCCGCGCGGAGAAGGAGTGAATGCCGATGCGCATGAGTTCCTCCGGTGAATTCGTGGTGGCAGCCCAGAGCGACCGTAGCAGTGGGGCCGCTGAGCGTCAACGTTTGGGGTGGCTGTGCGCCGGCGGGCGCCAGCCGGATGCACCCTATTGGCCCTGCGGTCGCGCCGCCCCCACAAGCTCGCCCACGTCCTCGATGTTGTGCCCCTGCATGAACTCCTCCAGCCCCTCCAGCACGTCGAGGGGAGCGCGCGGGTTGCGGAAGGTGGCGGTGCCCACCTGCACGGCGCTGGCGCCGGCCATCAGGTACTCCACGGCGTCGCTGCCCGACATGATGCCGCCGCAGCCGATGATGGGCACGTCGACCGCGCCGGCGACGTCGTACACCATCTTCATGGCGATGGGCTTGAGGGCAGGGCCGGACAGGCCGCCGGAGCCCCAGCCCAGGGCCGGTCGCCGGGCCTCGACGTCGATGCTCATGGCGGGGAAGGTGTTGATGAGAGTGAGGGCGTCGGCGCCAGCGTCCTCCACAGCCCGGGCCACCGTGACCACATCGGAGGCGTTGGGGGTCAGCTTCACGATCACGGGCAGGGTAGTCTGGCGGCGCACGGCCGCGGTGACCTCGGCGGCCGCCCTGGGATCGGTGCCGAACACCAGCCCGTCCTCCACGTTGGGGCAGCTGATGTTGACCTCCAGGCCGCTCACGCCGGGGGCGCCGTCCAAGCGCCGGGCCAGCTCCGCGTACTCGCCCACGCTCTCCCCGGCGATGTTGACGATCACGGGGACCCGCCAGCTGGCCCAGGTAGGCGCGACGTCTCGCAGGAGACCTTCAAGGCCGATGTTCTGAAGGCCGATGGAGTTGATCATGCCCGCCGCCGTCTCGGCGATACGCGGCTGCGGGTTGCCTCGGCGGGGGCGCAGGGTCACGGCCTTGCTGACGACAGCCCCCAGGCGCTGGATATCGAACACCTTGACGTACTCCAGCCCAATGCCAAAGGTACCGGAGGCCGTCATCACCGGGTTGGCCAGTATGAGGCTGCTTTTGCGGCCGGGTGCCAGGTCCACGCTCAGGTTCACGCCGCCTCGATTATAGGCTCTGGGAGCCGCCAGGGACAGGACGCCGCGGCGCCGCTCCCGCGGCAAGGTTGACGCCGGGCGGTAGAAAGAAATGAGGAGGCCCGCCATCCCAGCGGCCTCCTCATCTTCCTACGATTAGGCTTCTAGAGAGTCAGCGCCATCTCTCCGCCACGGGACTTGGGCCCAGCCGCCATGTCGTCATCGTCGTCCACCAGCTTGGGGACTGACCGCACGGCACGCCAACTGCCATACCCGCTCGACGAAGAGTCGTCGTCCCAGATGTGGTCGCTGGCGGAGTTGCGGAACTGTCGCTCCTGACCGCATAGCTTGCAGCGGCCCGTGCTCAGGGCGCCCCGCGGGGCCTCGATAATCCAGTGATGCCGGCAGTCCGCAACCTCCGTCGCAGCCGGCGAACGCTTTCGCTCCTTGACTGATGTCCTGCCCATCACAAGCCACCTCCGGACTGGTTACGCTCCAGTCTTAGATGTTTCCTAGGGTTCATACGTTACAGCCCAGGACTTCGGATTGTACGCCCGTCCCAAAAGGATGTCAAGGTTGTTTCACTATATACTTTCTAAATACCCTTACATGAAGCAATGCTCTTGTGTATACTTACTAACGGCCTCCGAGACCAAAAGGTTACGCCTGCTGAGCACAAAACGACGCATATTGGCCCACTTCGAGCGCGGTGAAGGGGAGCGAGGCCAGTTGGAGGAATATTGCGATGGCGAAGCATAAGCCCCGCACTGACAACGAGCCAACGGAAGAACAGATCCTGGCAGCCCTGCGCCAGGTCATGGACCCTGAGTTGCACCGCGACGTCGTCAGCCTGGGCATGATCCGCGACGTAACCCTTAAGGACGGTCACGTCACCTTCAAGTTCGTCCTGACCACGCCAGCCTGTCCCATGCGGGGGGAACTCCAGAAGTGGGCGGAGGAGGCTGTGTCGGGCGTGCCCGGTGTGAAAGGCGTCACCGTGGACATGAGTGCCGAGGTGCAGGCGACCCGCGGCGTCGGGCCCCAGCCGGTGAAGGGCGTGAAGAACATCATCGCCGTGGCCTCCAACAAGGGAGGCGTGGGCAAGTCCACGGTGGCTGTGAATCTGGCCCTGGCGCTGTCCGGACATGGCGCCCGTGTCGGGCTCCTGGACGCCGACATCACCGGCCCCAACATCCCTACCATGATGGGGCTCCAGGAGGGGTTCCAGGCGGACGTGGGACTGTCTATCGTGGAGCGCTATGGGGTGAAGCTGGCGTCAATCGGCTTTGTGCTCAGCAAGGGACTGGCCGTGATCTGGCGGGGGCCGATGATCGGGACCGCCATCCGCCAGCTATTGCACGACCTCCCCTGGGCCGAAGACGGAGAGCTTGACTACCTGGTCATTGACCTGCCGCCCGGCACCAGCGATGCTCCCCTCAGCATGGCCCAGGAGGCCCCCATCGCCGGTACGATCATCGTCACCACCCCCCAGAGCGTTTCCCTTGAGGACGCCATGAAGGCCGTCGTCATGTTCGAGAAGCTCCAGGTGCCGGTGTTCGGCGTCGTCGAGAACATGAGCTACTTCCTGTGCCCCCACTGCGGCGAGCGCACCGACGTGTTCGGGCACGGGGGCGCCCAGGCGGCGGCCAGCGACCTGGGCCTGGACTTCCTGGGCGAGATCCCGCTGAACGCGCGCCTGCGCGAAGGCAGCGACAGCGGCGTGCCCGTGGTGAGCAGCGACCCCGACTCGCCGGAGGGCCAGGCCTTCATGCAGATCGCCAAACGGGTGGCGGCAAAGGCCAGCGTACAGCGCTTCGCCGCCGAGCCCGCGACGCCCGCCTAGATAGCGCCGGGACCGGCGAGAGCGCGAGAAGGCCGCGCCCGTACGGCGGGGCCTGTTCACGCCGCTCTGCTTTTCACCATAGTAGCTGCCCAAGAAGCTCCCTCAGCGGCCAGCCAGCACGCCCTCCATGCCGGGGTGATAAGTTGTGGGGCAAAACGAGCACTCGGGGCAGCGGTTTGAACCGCCACCCCGAATGCTTCGTGAGGCCATAACGGGCCAGCGCCCGGCTTATCCAGCACCCCGACCTCCAAGGATCGAGGCTCATTTGAGAGCGACCTCAGTCTCGCTTTGGAGCCGTGGCCTC
>CAYFYG010000271.1:0-4311 GCA_964347225.1 uncultured Dehalococcoidia bacterium
CCATGGGCTGCCTCCTTCTCGTGTCGCGGCGCTTAGTGTCAGTATATATTTAGCGCTGGCGGCAGGGCAAAACAAGAGCCGGCCCTGGAATCAGGGCCAGCTCTCGCGGCAGGCAGTAGGGAAGGTTGTCTGGTTCACCTATTCACGAACGACTCCCAGGCGTTAATCCCGGCAGGCCCCAGGATGGCGATGAACATGGAGGGCAAGAGAAAGAGAATCAGGGGGAATGTCATCCACACAGGCATCTTCTGAGCGGTCTGCTCGACGCGCTGGCGGCGGCGCGTTCTCATGGCGTCCGCCTGGACGCGGAGAACGTCGCCGATGGGGGAGCCGGTGGTCTCCGCGTGGACAATGGCTCCAACAAAGGTGATGACGTCGGGGACGCCGGTGCGCTCACCGATGCCCCGCAGTGCCTCCCGGCGGCCGCGGCCCATGGCCATGCTACGGAGAGCCTGAGCCAACTCCTCTGAGAAGGGCCCGGGCATGGTCTCTGCCACTTTGGCGAAGGCAGACTCTAGCCCCAGCCCCGCCTCCACACACGTGGTGATCAGATCAAGGGCGTTGGGCAGGCTCCTGATGATGGCGGTCTGGCGTCGCGAGACGCGACGGGAGAGCCACACGTACGGTAGCGAGAATCCCAGAGCGATGAAGAACAAGAGACCTAGGAAGCGAATGGCGTCGAAGCTGCCGGTGGTCAGGATTAGCGCCGCGTAGAGGCCGGGGATGGCCACGGCGCTGACTGCCATCAGGAATACGAAGCCCGAGAGCGAGAACGGCTGGCCGGCCAGCGTTAGGAGACGGCGCACGTGATCCAGGAAGGTCGTGGGCAGAAGTTTGGAGAAGGCGTTTGCGATCGTTTCTAGGATGGGCCACACGATCCGCTCGGTGAAGGGACGGGAGAGGTCAACCTCTACTTCTTCTTGCGGGAACTGGGCCGCGAGGCCGTGTACGCGGGCCCTCACGGGATTCTGTGGGCGACGGGATAGGGACATGACGACCATGAAAACGCCCAGGAAGGCGATGAACGCTGCGCTCAGTGCAAGAGCCATGCCTGTCACCTCTTAGATCTCGATCGTAACGATGCGGCGAATGGCGATGACGCCGACTATGTCCAGTCCGATAGCGACGGCCAGAAGCAGGCGCCCGGTCGCGGTGGTAAACAGGGGCTCCATGTATTCGAAGCTCATGGCCGTAATGATTACTACAATCGCAGCGGGCAGGAGACCCACGATCCAGCCGGAAAGCTTCTTCTGAGAGGTGAGCGTGTTTATCTCACCTTTGAGTCGAACTCTCTCTCGGATGGTGTGTGCCACCTTGTCCAGCACCTCGGACAGATTGGAGCCGACAGAGCGTTGGATGAGGATGGCGGTTATAATCACGTCGAGGTCGTGGCTCCCCACTCGCCTCCGCATGGTCTCCAAGGCGTCCTCCAGGGTGGCGCCGAGACGGATGTCGCGCAGGAGATGGTTCAGCTCAGTCGACATGGGGGGTTGGAGCTGCTCCGCCGCTAGGTCGAAGCCCTGAAGGAGACCGAATCCGGCGCGGAGCGAGTTGGAGACCATGGTAATCATCTCCTCCAACTGCTCGTTGAACTTCCGCACTTGTCGGCCGATGCGCCTGCGAACGTAGAAGGCTGGCAACATGAATCCCCCGGCCGCGGCCAGGATTCCCAGCAGAATGGCGAGGCTGGTTCCGTTCCCGAGAGCGAGAACGACGAAGAACGCCACCAGCGCCACCAGCACGCGTAGTGCGACATATTCATGAAGCTTCAGAGCTAGTCCGGCGCGGTCCAACTCTGTGCGAGTTCGCTCGGACCAAGCGTTTCCCTGGTCACGCAGCGCCAGCGGGACAGGGCTGTCGGTGCGTGGGGCGCTGTAAGCCTCCAGTATCTCTAGGCGGCGCTGCGCCGATGACTTGACGCGTCGTGCCTGAACGAGGCCCACCACGACGAGAAGTACACCGAGAAAGGCGGCAGCTGCCGCGACGAATGCCAGTCCCATAGCCTACCCCCTTACCGGCGTGAATAGGTCGCTGGGGAAAGAGACACCCATTGCCGTCAGCCGCTCCAGGAAGCGGGGCTGAATGCCTGTAGGTACCATCTGGCCCAGCGCGCGTCCTTCTGCGTCCACTCCCTGGTTGTGGAAGCGGAACAGATCCTGCATAGTAACTACCTGACCTTCCAAGCCGGAAATCTCGCTGACTGCCACCACCTTGCGGGACCCGTCCACGAAGCGGGCCAGGTGGATGATGATATGGAGGGCGGAAGCCATCTGTTCTCGGATCGCCCGCACTGGCAGGTCGAAGCCCGCCATCAGGATCATGTTCTCGATGCGGAGGAGGGCGTCTCGAGGTGAGTTTGCGTGCACTGTGGTGAGCGAGCCCTCGTGCCCTGTGTTCATAGCTGCCATCATGTCGAACGCCTCGGGGCCGCGGACCTCGCCAACGATGATCCGGTCCGGGCGCATGCGCAGGGCATTCCTCACCAGGTCTCGCTGCGTCACGTCGTGCTTACCCTCCAGGTCCGGAGGTCGCGCTTCCAGCGAGACCACGTGGGGCTGCTGCAGCCGCAGCTCCGCCGGATCCTCAATGGTGACGATTCGTTCTGTGGCCGGCAGGTAGGCAGACATCGAGTTTAGGAGTGTGGTCTTGCCGGTGCCCGTGCCGCCGGAGACAACCGTGTTGAGGCGACCCTTGACGCAGGCGTTGAAGAACTCCGCCAGCTCTGGCGTCACCGTGCCCACAGCCATCATGTCACCCATGGTGTACTTGTCAGTGCGAAACTTTCGGATCGTAATTGTGGGGCTCTTGGGAGCCACGGGGGGGATGATGATGTTCACGCGGGAACCGTCCGCCAAGCGGGCGTCCACGTATGGCGAGGACTCGTCGACGCGCCTGCCCAGCGGCGAGATTATCCGCTCCGCCACCCGCATGATGTGCCTGTCGTCACGGAAGCGGACGTTGCTCAGGTACAGGACGCCGTCGCGCTCGTAGTAGACGTTGTCGAGGGCGTTTACCATCACCTCCGATATCGACGGGTCGGATACCATCCCTTCGATGGGTCCCAGGCCCAGAACCTCGTCGGCCACGTGGGAGATCAGCAGGTCTCGCTCCACGCCCACCGCTCCGGGGGCGATCTCTCGCATCACGGTGCGAGCGGCCTTCTCCACGATCTCCCGCGCCTCATCCGGAGGCAGTTTCTCGATGGCCGACGCGTCCATGTCCTCAATGAGGCGCTGGTGGACGGCGAATACCGTCTCCCACTGATCCTCGCCAAGGCCATCGTGGCTGTAATGCCGTCCATCCCCGGCGGTTGATGTGGTGGTCTCCTTGAACCTCTCCTGCCATGTCGTCATGATTCCTCACCCTTCCCTGATGTGGTCACTAGCTCTTGAAGAGTCGTCCCAGTATCCCTCTCGACGCTACCTCCGCAGTGCGTCCGTTTCCGCCGTAGCCGATTTCGACACCGGCCAGGGTGGCCGCCATCTCGCGGATTGTCTCAGAGATGTCTGACAGGGGTTGGTCTATCACGGCTGGCGTACCCACCTGCAGGCTGGCGGAGACGTGCGCGTCGTACGGGACGGACCAGAACACCTCCCGCCGGAGCACCTTGCTCACGTCCTCCTCTCGGACGGAATTGACGTTAGTAGCGTGGTTTATCACCAGCTTGATCTTGTCTTCGGTGTTCATGGCGCCGCTGAGCAGCTTGAAGGCGGTGGTCGTGTCCTTGATGCTGGTGATGTCCAGGCTGGTCATCAACAGCACCACCGTGGCCTTCTCCAGCGCCACAGCAACCAGGTCCGTGAACGTGGCCGGGCAGTCCACGATAACGAAGTCGTGGGTCTGGGCGAGCAGCGTGAGTACCTTGTCCACTGCTTCCGGGCTAACGTTGCGCCAGTCGGTGGGCTCGAAGGGCGCGGGCAGCATCCTGATGCCGCTGGAATGACGTGCGAGGCTGCTGCCCAGGGACTCCCGGTCGAGCTCCTCAACCCTCCCGGCCGCGTCTGTGAGGCTCATCTCAATGGGAATGTCGAGCATCATGGCGGCGTCGCCGAAGATGGTGTCCACATCTACCACGACGGCGCTGCCGGCGTTGATGGACACGAGAGCTGCGGCAAGGTTGGTGGCCATTGTCGTCTTGCCGATGCCGCCCTTGGCCCCGAAGATGGTGATCACCATGCCCGCGCTTCTCGGGCCGGCGACGCGTTCGCCGGAGAGCAGGGCGCGCCGGCGCTCCTGCTGGGAAAGCGCGGTCCGGATCGCCTTGATCACCTCGTCCATCTTCAGCGGTTTTGTGAGGTAGTCGCGGGCCCC
>CAYFYG010000272.1:0-3905 GCA_964347225.1 uncultured Dehalococcoidia bacterium
CCCCTGAGCGAAGGCTGCCAGGGGCACCAGGGCGGCGATCCCGAGAGATACCCGACCCGCGTCCAACGGCGGCCTCTGCCTCACTACGACGTCGCCGCTGGGGTCATCTGGCGGGGCGATGAACTGCTGATCTCAAAGCGCTATACCGACGACCTGTTGGGCGGCCTGTGGGAGCTCCCGGGCGGCACACGGGAAAGCGGGGAAACGCTGGAGGAGTGTCTCGTCCGCGAGATACGGGAGGAACTGGGCATCGAGATTGCCGTCGGTGCCCTCATGATGGCCGTCCGCCACGCCTACACCCATTTCCGCGTCACCATCCACGTCTTCCATTGCCGCTACCTGTCCGGCGAGCCGCAAGCTCTGGGATGTGCCGATTGGCGTTGGGTGCGGCCCGGCGAACTGGACGATTTCGCCTTCCCTGCCGCCGACCGTCGGATCATCGCGGCACTGCGTGGAAATGGGAAGGGAAAGGAGCACACTGAAAAGAAAAGGTAAGCGATTTTGGAAAATCACCCGCAATTGCCCTCTTGTCAACGACGCTAGAGTATGATATAATAGGGTATAGTGGTTGCGTCGCTGCAAAGAGGGATTGACACAGAGTCGCCTACTGTATGAATCCCTGGCATCCCCAATTCCTGAGCTCTGCAGGTACAGGGTCTGTACCAATGACGCTACAAAGCCGCCTCCTGAGCAAGTCGGGGGCGGCTTTTGTCATTGGTGGGGGAAGGCCTGGGGGCGCTGATCGCCTTCTTGCGAGCCGAGTTGGCCGGTGGCGAAGATGAGCCGTCCAATGATGAAATGTAGCAAATCAGTGTTCCGTGTTGCGTGTTCTGTACCATCACAGAGAGGGCAGGAACCATTGGTATGAGAGAGCCTGTATGAAAGACAAAGGAGGGACAAAATGAGACGAAAGAGATTTTGGATGGTGAGCCTGGTGCTGGCCCTGCTGCTCGATTTCCTGGCCGGGCCGCTCCTGGTGAGCGGACACGCGGCCAGGCCCACCGCAGCGCCCGGTGCATCCAGCACCACGGTGGCCGCCGCAATGACGCCAGACCAGGCCATCGCCGCGGCCGTCAACAACTGGGAAATAACAGCCAACGGCTATCGCCTACGCCACCCGCGCCACACGGCGACCTTCACCCCAGACGGGCTAGCGTTCAGGCCCCGGGACGGTGGCCCCACCTGGGCCTGGCACCTCACAGCCGTGACCGCTGGCGACAATCCCCTGGCCGGGGTCGAGGCAGGCGCCGTGCGCCCGACGAACGGGCAACCCCTCGCCATGGTCTACCCGCGCGGCGGCCTGGTAGAGCAGTACCTGGCGAAAAAGAACACCATTGAGCAGCAGTTCCTCATCCCCCAGCCGCTGCCGCTGGGCGGGGCTGACCTGGTCATCGCCGGGGCGGTGCGCAGCGACGGCGACTTTGAGGAAACGGAAGACGGCTGGCGCTGGCGCACCTCGGACAGCGGCGTGCGCCTGGGACGCGTGCTCGTGTACGACGCCCAGGGCGCGGTCCTGCCGGCCACGATGGCGGTGACGGCCAACACCACCCGCATCGCCGTGGACGGGGCAGCACTGGCCCAGGCAACCTACCCGGTAACCATTGATCCGGAGATCGGCTACGATTCTATCCTGAGCAGCATGGGACCGTACGCGAACCCAGACTATGACGCCCTCAACCCGGCGGTGGCCTACAACAGCACGGATAACCAGTACCTGGTGGTGTGGTCCGGCTCTGACGACGTCGTCGGTGAGTACGAGATATGGGGCCAGCGGGTGAACGCCGCCACCGGCTCCCAGCTCGGCGTCGATTTCCAGATCAGCTTTATGGGCCCTGCCGACGATCCAGACTATGACGCGGAGGATCCGGACGTGGCCTACAACAGCCAGACCAACGAGTATCTGGTGGTGTGGTCCGCCGATCATTACGCCGACGGCGATTTCGAGATCTGGGGCCGGCGGGTGAACGCGTCCACCGGGGATCTGCTCGGCTCCATGGCCCGCGTGAGTGTCATGGGGCCCGGCGTGGATCCGGACTACGACGCGACTGATCCAGCAGTGGTCTACAACAGCACCGACAACCAGTACCTGGTGGTATGGGAAGGCGACGACGACACCGCGCCACTGGTAAACAACGAGCTCGAGATCTGGGCCAGGCGGCTGAGCGCCACCGCCGAGATGATCGATACAGACATCCGTCGCATGAGCGACATGGGGGGATCCGGGGACGCGAACTATGACGCGCGCGACCCGGACGTAGCCTACAACAGCACCGACAACCAGTATCTGATCGTGTGGGAAGGCGACGACACTGCCACCGGATTGGTCAACGACGAGTTCGAGATCTGGGGCCAGCGGCTGTACGCTACCCTCGACGGCGTGGGCTCCAACGACTTTCGTATCAGCGACATGGGGGGATCCGGAAACGCAGATTTGGACGCACTCGATCCGGCGGTGGCCTATAACCCCATCAATAATCAATACCTGGTGGTTTGGGAAGGTGATGACTACACTGCCGAAGAGTACGACATCTATGGCCAACGGTTAACCGCCACCGGCGGTGGCGTGGGCTCCAACGACTTTGTCGTGAGCAACCCCGGTAGCGGCCCGAATGCGGACTATGACGCGCTCAACCCCGCGGTGGCCTACGATCAGTACAACAATGAGTACCTAGTGGTCTGGCAGGACGACGAGCTCGGCGTTGGTGAGTTCGAGATATTCGGCCAGCGGATCAACGCGGCCACCGGAGCGTCAATCGACTGGGATCTTCGCCTGAGCGACATGGGGCCGGACGGAGACGCGAGCTACATTGCGCAGACCCCGGCGGTGACCTACAGCGGCGCGAGCAACAACGAATACCTGGTGGTATGGTCCGGCGACAACAGCACCGACGGCGAGTTCGAGATCTGGGCTCAGCGCTTCACCGGCGGCCGAAAGGTGTACCTGCCGATCATCTCGAAGAATCACTGACGGCCGCGGACCAGTATTGCTGGCCCATGGTTCCCATCTATGTGGCTATGCTCCAGTCGGATCGCCAGATCCGGCGACCCGACGGTCCGAATCTGGAGAGGGGAGCGGCAGGCAAAGAGCCCCTCTGGCGTTTCTCTGTGGAGGAGATCCTGCCCTTCGACCCTTCGGCAGGCTCAGGACAGCGCAAGCTCAGGACATTGCGTGAGCGACGCCGAAAAGGATTCAGCAGCCTGGAGGCACTGGTCGCCTTCTTGCGGGGTGAGCTGGCCAGTGGCGAGGAGGAGCCGTCCGATGGTGAAATTCAGCAAAATAGGGTGACGACCAAAAACAGGTAGTCCCCCTGTAGAGTGTTGTTGGACTGCAGTGTCCCACCTCTGCCGCTCTGCTCGCGCCGGATAGCCATATCCGGCGCTCTGGACGGGATCTGGCGATCCCTTGTAAGCAAAAACAACCTAACAACACCCAAGAGGGGGACCACCCAAAGGCAAAGGAGGGACAAAATGAGACGAAAGAGATTTTGGATCGTGAGCCTGGTGCTAGCTCTGGCGCTGGCCGGGGTAGTGGCCCAGCCAACTTATGCCGACGATATCACTGTGGACACGACCAATGATGTTCTGGATGCCGGCAGTTGTAACGCGGTCACCATCGCTTTGTTGCCAGGGTTCGATGGGGTAATCAGCTTGCGTGAGGCTATCTGTGCGGCCAACAACAACTCCGGCCCAGACACCATCCTCTTCAACATCACAGGCTGCAGTGGGGTATGCACCATCCAGCCGACCAGCGCCCTGCCATTCCTATGGGGTGGCAGCACCACCATTGACGGCTACAGCCAACCTGGGGCAGCAGAGGCCACCGATGGGACGCCGGCCACGCTCTTGATCGAGATCAGCGGAGCCAGTGTATCTAGCAACAATGGTTTCAATATCATCTCGGCCGG
>CAYFYG010000273.1:0-1970 GCA_964347225.1 uncultured Dehalococcoidia bacterium
GGGGAAGAACCCCTGCGCGTCTGTGCCGTCGTGCCATGCCCGCCTCTCAATGCCCGTGCGGACGGCCCTACCCGGCGGCCTGCTCCCTATCGCCAACGACGCGAAGGCTGCTTGGCACAGGTTCGAAGCGGTACTCACTGCTCCACGTAAGCGAAATAATTCTAGAATGGAGACGTAATCCCACAACCCTTTTCTGCCAAACGAATTCCGTTCTTTGCCTGGCAAGAGACCATGTGCCAACACCTACCCCAATCAGCCCTTCCAGAGGTGACTGATGGCGAAATTCGGTCATAGGGGCGAGGCTGGCAAGGCTGTTGCCAGCCACATGGTACTGAACAACGAATCCGCTCCGCCGCTCCCGGCGCAGTGCGCTGGGTCATGCTCTTCGGGCTGGGCAACCTGGCCCAGGTGGTTCGCCTCAGGGACGACAAGATCGGCTACGTCTCGATTGGTGGCCGATCCCCGGTGTGTAGGGCGACCGTTCCCCCTGCCAGGAGCCGGAATCTGACGTCGAGGAAGCCGATGTCCGCGAGGATGCCGGCAAGCTCGGTCGCTTTCGGGAAGCCCTCAAGGGAGTTCGGAAGGTAACGGTAGGCGGCGCGATCACCGCTGATCGCCCCGGCTATGGGAGGCAGCAAACGGTTGAAGTACAGGCGGTACAGCGATGTGAACGGCCCCGGCGACGGCTCCGTCGCGTCCAGACAAACCAGGTGACCGCCCGGCTTGAGGACACGGGCCATCTCCGCCAGGCCTGCCCGTACGTCGGTCAGGTTACGCAGTAGAAACGCGTTGGTCACGCATTCGAAAGTGTTGTCGAGGAAAGGGAGAGCCAGAGCGTCGGCCAGGGCCCACGATACTCCGGTGTGCCCTCCGGCCACGGCCTTGGCGCTGGCCGTGGCTAGCATCTCGCTGCAGAAGTCGGCGCCAACGACGTGAGCCGCTTCCTGCCGACGCAGCTCCAGCGCCAACCCTCCGGTGCCGGTACCTACGTCCAAGGCCAGACAGTCGGCCGGCTCAGCGGCGGCTGCTGCCGCCCGACGCCAGTGGCCATCCATGCCCAGGCTCATCAATCGGTTCAGCAGATCGTACCTGGGGACGATACGGCCGAACATCCGCCGCACCTGCCGTGCGTGCTCACTGGGCATGCCGTCCTCCATAGTAGCGCGGCGGGCCGTGCCGTGCAGTACGCTACCTGAGATCGTTCGGGCCGCTGGACCTTGATGCCCCGCGCCGGTGGGCTGACGCTAGCGGGCGGCCTTTCTACTACAGTCGTGCCCCCGGTCTAGATGTTGCGCGCTGTGCCAATATCGCATGAGATTGTCCTGGATTACATCGGCGAGCACGTACGGACTTGCCCCGCACCTACTCAAGGGAAGGTGACGGCTGAGCCGGTTGAGGACGCCCTAGCTGCTGAGGAAGGCTTCGCAGCCCTGGGTATCGGGCGCCGGAGCAATCTTCCAGCCGCCGGCCTCCTTCTGGAACGCGGCCCGTATCTCGTATTCGCCCTGGCCGACTATTTCGCCCACTATCAAAGCCTCTGCGGATGAGCCTTCGATGGTCACAGTCTCCGTGCGCTTGAACCGCAGAAGCTTTAGGTTTTCACCGAGCTGGGTGGCGGCCTTCTCTCCTGCCCGGCCGAACTCCTCACGCGAGCACCGCTGCTGGAATTCGCTTGTGAATGAATCGTAGAGGGACGGCCACTGGCCCGCTGGCAGAACCTCGATGGACCTTCGGGCCAGTGACTGTAGCGCCTCTTCGTCGCTCGCCGCTGGTTGAACGACGTCAGTGGTCGCGCCGGGGCTCGTGGTCGCGTCGCTGGGGCTGGCGCTGACGTCGCCGGGGCTGCTGGTCGCGTCAGCAGGGCTGTCGGTAGCGCCGCCGTCGCTCGTTCCGCCTGATGCCAGCAGCGCTATTCCCACCATCAGCAGCACGAAGCCCGTCAGCAGCCCGGCGGCGGCCGGTTCATTGCC
>CAYFYG010000274.1:0-6730 GCA_964347225.1 uncultured Dehalococcoidia bacterium
CGCTTGTTGTACAGCCCCTCATCAATGATGACCTTGCACATAGAAAGGGCCAGGGCAGCGTCGGTGCCGATGCGCACGGGCAGGTGGTAGTCGGCGTGGATGGCCGACGGGCTGTAGTCGGGGGCGATTGTGACGACCTCGCCGCCGTTGTAGCGGGACTCAGCGACGTAGTGGTACCACTGGATGTTGGTGTAGACGGGGTTGCAGTGCCAGATGAGGGTCAGCTCCGCCAGGAACCAGTCGTCCATGGAGGAGACAGGATTCCACTTGCCCCAGGTGATGTAGTAGCCGGGACTGAAGTCCTGGAACTCGGCGTTGCCGTCGGTGATGGGTGACCCCAAGGCGTTGGTGAAGGTGCGGGATCCGAAAGCGGCGACCTCCGGCGTCGTCAGGGTGATGATGGACTCCGGCCCCTGGTCCTCGATGGCATCCAGCATGCCGTCGGCGATCTCGGTGAGAGCCTGATCCCAGGAGATCGGCTCGAACTTCCCCTCGCCGCGCTCCCCCACCCGCTTCAGGGGCTGCGTCACCCGTTCCGGCGCGTAGTGGATGTACGACCAGCAGGCGCCCTTCTGGCAGCCCATGGGGTTCATGTCGGGGACGCCCTGCTGGATGACGGGCAGCCTGCCCGCCTGCTCCTCGCGCATGATCTTGCCGTCGCGGACATAGACGCGCCAGGGACAGCCGCCGGGGTAGCAGTCCACGGAGTGACTGCCCCAGGTGACCTTGTCCCACTTCCACTTGTCGCGATAGCCGTCGGCCCACTTTCCTTGCTGCTTTGACACCGCCATTGCGCTTACCTCCGCTGCTCCAGGCGGGAAGAGGATAACCCCAGCGCATATTCGCCGACAAGGGACGGAGAGCGCTATCGGGCAGAGCCGCAAAAGGCTGTGGTGCTTTGCCCCACCAACCGGCCCCACGGTGCTAGAGGCGCGCGACGCCAACCGGAAACCGCACGTCTTGCCATCGTGGCCCGCGCTGGCAGGCGAACCCTATGTCTTGGCGGCCGACGGTCTCAGTAACAGGAATCGACAGCTCTACTGGCACTACACGAAGCAGACCAAGAGGAGCCCCGAACCCCCGCCTAGAAAGCAGATGGTCGTCAGGCGACGTCCATCTGCACGATCCTTCTTGCACATCGGGAGCGGGCGATGGGAACCGAACCCACGTCACTCTGTTTGGAAATCGAGCCCGCAATCCACGCTGCTGGTCAGTCGAGCCATCCGACTGGCGGGGCTGACCGGGGGGAATCCCCCTCCACCTATCTTCGCCGGCCCCCACGACCGATGCCGCCGCGGCGTCTTTTCGACCGCTCTTCCAGGACGATGTCCATGGTGCGCCCGTTGATCTGCGTCCCTCGCAGAGACTGCATTGCCACCCTGGCCGAGTCCTCGTCCGACATCTCTACGTATCCAAATCCCTTGGGGCGCCCGCGACGGTCACTCACGACCTTGGCCGAGACGACCTTGCCAAACTCGGAAAATGCCGTCCTCAGATCCATATCCGTCGTCTCGTATGCTAGGTTGCCCACATATAGCGTCTGCAATCGGCACCCTCCTTGCTAGGCCGCTACTCTGGGGCGTGACCGGCCACACCGTCGCCATCTACTCGGCGCCCTCATGCGGCGGGCTGTCTGCGGCGGCGGAGAAGGCTCCCCGCTGGCGCTCACCCGTGGCAGTCGGCGGCTTGAAGCACAAAGTTGAAGATCATGGAAGGAATCCAAGAGATGCGTTCCTTTCGAGGGGGGATAACGTCAAGCGCTGAAACGTGGGATTGGCTCGACGATGCAATAGTAATTGTGGCGCCATTGTAACGGGTCTTGCCCACCTCAGGCAAATCCAGGCTTTGCACTCCTCGGCAGACGGACAGTTGCTGGCACGCCAAGGTGATCGTGCCTCTCGAGGCAAATCGCGACATTGTGAGACATGCGGGCTCTCCCCCGCATTCACGGCCTCGACACAACTCTTCTCTGAGCATCTCGTAGAATGTGTCTCTCGCGGCCCGCCCGGTCCAGGGATGGTGTCCGTGCTTCTTGGGCAGGAGAAAGCTGAAGTTTTCCAGAATGCGACTGAGCGGCTCTTGGACTCTTTCGGAAGGATTGGGGGGGTGGTCGCCATGAGTCGCCTCCACCGGGCATCGCATTTGCCGTTCCAAGTTTTTCACTTTCGGCCATGGGGAGGTCACACGAGATGGACCCGGTTTCGCCCCGAGTGAGGCAGACGGCGCCGCGCCGCCACCACCTCATCCAAGACAGCGGCCTGCTCTGGATTATCCGCGATGACCCTTGCGTTCGGACCGGCGAGCACGATTCCGCGCCGGTCGGCGCCTGTGCTTGTGTAACACCCTGCCCGTCCCAGCATCCTAACCTTGCGGACGCTATATGGGGGCAGCGCTCGTGACGGCTGTCGCGCCGTGGAGTTGGAGAAGGACAGAACAGACATGGAGGCCAGCGGAGTTCGCAGAGGTGTGCGGTCGATGACGGAGTGCGGCGTGGGGAACATCGACGGGCAAGGCGCGCTGCGCGCCGGTCCAGTGATCGAAACAGTCCAGCGCAGTTATGAGGCGGCGATCCGAGCAACCTCCAACTTGAGTGTGGTCGTTGCCGGCCTGGACGAGTTTCAAGCGGTGAACGAGCGATTGGGCCCGATCGGGGGTGACGCGGTGCTGGCCGCCTTCGCCGATCTCGTGAATGGGAGCGTGGGGGAGCCGATGCACCTCGGCGGTGACCAGCTCATCGCCGTGCTGCCGGGGATGGATGCCCCGAAATCCGGCGCTTTGGCGGAGGGGCTGCGAGAAAAGATCGCCGACAGCATAATCACCGCCGTCGGGAAGGTTACGGCCAGCTTTGGCATCGCCGTGTATCCGGAATCGATAGAGAGCGCGCAGGAGCTGGTGTACGGCGCGCAGGCGGCGATGTACTGGGCGAAGGCAAAGGGCGGCAACAGGGTGGACTATTGGGGAGAGATGGTCGGGGCCAAGGCGAAGGATCCGATGACCGCCTTGGCTATCGCCGTGGAGAGGAAGATACGGGCGGGCCCGGGCCAACTGGCGCGGTCGGCCTGGTATGCTCGGCAGATGGCCGCGGAGATGGGTATCGGCCCCGAGGACCACGATCTGATAGAAAAGGGGGCGCTCCTGCACGACGTGGGCAAGCTAGCAGTGCCGGACGAGATATTGCAGAAGCCCGGTTCTCTGAGCGAGGAGGAAATGGCGGTGATCAAAGCTCATCCGGCGGTTGGCGCAGAGATCGTGAGCCGGACACCGGAGCTTGCGGCGATCGCGCCGATAATAGCCCACCATCACGAGCACGTGGATGGCAGCGGTTACCCCGATGGACTCGTGGGGGACGCCATCCCTCTGATCTCCCGCATTATCCTGGTCAGCGATGCGGTCGAGGCCATGACCACCGAGCGCTCCTACAAGAGCGTGATCTCGTTGCAGGAGGCATCACAGGAACTCCATCGTTGCTCCGGGAAGCAGTTCGACAAGCGCGTTGTGGACGCCTTCACAACGATCGTGAACCGTCGGGGATTGCAGGCTCTCCATTGGTCTCAGATCAGGCGACGGGTGAACCACATCTGAACCAGCCGTTCACCTTCCGTTTACCGTGGCGCGGCAAGGGGGAGTATAGAACAGCGTCCTAAGCTTCGGAGAATCCGTGCCGCCCATAAGTTAGCGGAGGAGGAGTGGCATGTTCAGCGCGCGTAAGAGATACGGTTGGCTAATGCTGGTGCCCCTGCTGCTGGCGCTGGCGGCGCTGGTGCCGACGACGGCCAGCGCCAAGGAAGGCGCGCGGCAGGACGTTCATCCCGCCGTCGACGTCTATGCGGATCTATTCCCCGGGGAGAGTATCCCCGTCATCGTCCAGTCGGATGATCCCGACCTCGCCGACTGGGTCGGGGAGCACGGCGGCACCATCATCCAGGAGTTCGATATCGTAGGCGGTTTCCAGGCAGAGATGCCCATCGACCTTGTGGAGGCCCTGGACTTCGCCGATAGGGCGGAGTGGATATCGCTGGACGCGCCGCTCATGACATCGCACAGAGGCAACGATGAGATAGACGCCTCGCGGTTGGCCACGGCATACCCCTTCGCCGCCAACGCCGCCCCCGTCTGGGACGAGGATGTCAGTGGAGACGACGTCACCGTGGCGGTGGTCGACAGCGGCATCAACCGGCTGGATGACTTCGACGACCGAGTGGTGAGATCCCGCAATTTCAGCAGAGGGGGGTTGGGTAAGGACCGCAACGGCCACGGCACCTGGGTGGCCGGCATCATCGCCGGTAGTGACCCGAAGGGCCGTTACGTGGGCATAGCGCCCGGCGCTGACCTCCTCAACGTGAAGGTGGCTGGCAAGGACGGCTCCGCCCGCGCGGGCGATGTCATAAAGGCCCTCCAGTGGCTGGTCGACAACAAAGACCGCTACGACGTTCGGGTAATCAACATATCCCTCAACTCTGCCGTCGCTGACAGCTACCTGAGAGACCCGCTGTCGGCGGCGGTGGAGCAGGCGTGGTTCCAGGGCATCGTTGTTGTGGTGTCGGCCGGCAATCTGGGCGCGGCCTCGTTTGCGGTGGACCACGCCCCGGCCAACGACCCCTACGTAATAACCGCTGGCGCCTTTGATGACAGGGGCACGGCCGACTGGGCGGACGACGTCCTGGCCGACTGGTCCAGCCGCGGCGTGACCGTGGACGGCTACGCCAAGCCGGAGGTGACGGCACCCGGCGTCGACATCGTGTCCACCTTCGGTGACGAGCGGACCTACCTGGCGGAAGAGTTCCCGGAGAGCATAGTTGACCGCCACTACATGCGGCTGACCGGCACTTCCGCCTCCGCAGCCGTGGTCTCGGGCACAGTCGCCCTGATGCTGGAGGAAGACCCTTCGCTGACCCCGGACGAGGTCAAGTTCCGGGTGATGGCCACCGGGGCGGCGGTGGCCGGCTCCGACGCTCCTGGCATCGACGCATTTGCGGCCACGTTCACCACAACAGGGGGTACCGCCAACGGCGAGGCGATGCCGAACGAGTTCATCGACCCCGAGACGGGCGAGATCATGCACGACAGCATCCTCTGGCGGAGCATCCTATGGCGAAGCATCCTCTGGCGGAGCATCCTGTGGAGGAGCATTCTCTGGGCTAGATAGGTGATTTCATGGGGTGAAAGCCGCCGCATTACCTGAGCGAGCGGAGGAGGGCAGCGAACGGCCGATTGGTGTTGAGGAGGAGGAGACGAGGGCGCTGCCCTCCATCGCCAAACTGTACCTGGGGGCCGTCTACGCCTGTGCGATAGGCGCAGGCGCCCTCACGATTGCCGCCTCCGGCGGGCGTCCCTCGGCGGAGGAGTTGGCCGCCTTCGCCGTGCTGAGCGCGCTCGCTGCGGCGGCTCAGCTGTTCAAGGTCGACGCCCCCAACCAGCATTCCTACCACACGACCCCCGCCTTTCTGCTCGCAGCGATCCTCCTGCTGGAGCCATCGCTGCTCGTTCCCCTGGGCCTGCTCATCCTGTTGCCGGAGTGGCTGCGATACCGGTACCCGTGGTACATCCAGACTTTCAATATCGCCACGTATCTGCTCAACATGTTGGCCGCCTGGACCATGTTCCACCTGGTGGCTGGCGGGTCCGGCCTGGTCGTGAGCTGGCAGGTGGCCCTGGCGGTTGGGCTGGCGGCGGTGACGTTCAGCCTGACCAATCACCTGATGGTGGGCTTGGTGCTGCGGCTGGCGCGCGGCATCTCCTTCCGAGACTCTCAGGTCTTCGCCTGGGACAGCCTGGAGCCGGACATGACGCTCCTGTTCCTCGGCGTGGGGACGGCTGTCTTCTGGACCATCCATCCCTTCCTCCTGGCACTGGGCGTGGCGCCCTTGTTCCTGTTCTACCGCGCCCTGCACGTGCCACAGCTCCAGGAGGAGGCCTACAACGATGTGAAGACGGGGCTACTGAGCGCGCGGCGGTTCGCCGAGCTGCTGCGCGAGGAGGTGGCAAAGACGGAGCGGAGCGGCCGCCCCACGGCAGCGATCATGGCGGACCTAGACCTGTTGCGCAACGTCAACAACACCCACGGGCACCTGGTCGGCGACCGGGCGCTTCAAGCCGCCGCGCAGGCCATCAAGCGCTGCCTGCGGCCCGGCGACATCGCCGGACGGCTGGGCGGCGCGGAGTTCGCCCTGCTGCTGCCGGGCGCGAGCGCCAGTGCGGCGTTCGCCCTGGCGGAGCGCATCCGTGTGGAGTTGGAGGGAGCAGCGATCCCTCTGCCCGACGGGGAGGAGCCATTGCGGGTGACGATGAGCTTGGGGGTGGCCACGTTCCCGGAGCCCTGTCCCGAGCCCGGGAAGCTCCTGCATCACGCCGACATGGCGGTCTATCGCAGCAAGCTGGCCGGGCGGAACTGCACCAGCGCCGCTATTCCCAGTCTGGACGATGCCCGCTTCCCCGAGGGGAGCTACCGCGGCACCCTGGAGTCGCTGGCCTTCGCCCTCGACGCCCGGGGCAGCGGGATGGACGGACGGACGCCGCGGGTGACAGCGCTGGTCCTGGCCTTAGCTGCCGAACTGGGGATCGCCGAGGGATCGCAGGAGTGGAACGACCTGGAGAGGGCCAGCCTCCTGCACGACGTCGGCAAGTTCGCGGTACCCAGCTCCATCCTGTACAAATCGACTTCCCTGAACCAGGAGGAGTGGGAGCAGATGAGGCAGCACCCGGACACCGGGTGGAGCATGCTCCGGCAGGT
>CAYFYG010000275.1:0-5281 GCA_964347225.1 uncultured Dehalococcoidia bacterium
TGTCGAAGGAGAGCGCCGGGTAGATGGCGGACAGGGCACCCAGCCGGTGCAGGCGCAGGAGGATACGCTCCGGCTGCGGCTCGCGCAAGGCCCGCGTAAGCTCCTGGCGGATCCTGGGCCCGCTGATGGTCTCCAGATAGCCGACGTCTCGCTTGAGCCAGCGCAGGGTCTGACGCTCCAGACGGAAGCCCAAGCGCGACTCGTAGCGGGCGCCCCGCAGGATGCGAGTGGCGTCGTCCCGGAAGCTGCCCTGGTGCAGGACGCGCAGGAGCTTAGTCTCTGAGTCGGCCCTGCCGCCGAAGGGATCGACGACGTCAGCGGCTTGGCTGCCCGTCAGCGCCAGGGCCATGGCGTTCACCGTGAAGTCGCGTCGGAATAGATCGTCACGGAGGGAGCCAGGGTGGACGGAAGGCAGGGCTCCCGGCCGCCGGTAGGTCTCGCCGCGGGCTGTGGCCAGGTCGAGGCGGAAGGCACTACCTTTCAGGGTGGCTGTCCGGAAGACGCTGTGGATGAGGCATTGGGTGCCTGGCACGCCCGCGGCTGCTCGGCGAGCCAGCGTGGGAGCATCCCCCTCCAGCGTGAGGTCCACATCGAGGGTGTGGCGGTTGAGCAGCAGGTCGCGCAGACTGCCGCCGACGAGGTAGAGCGCGAGCCCCTCGGCTTGAGCGACGTTTCTGATGGCGACCAAGGCTTGGCGGGCCTTTGCAGGCAGGTTGCCGAGGAGCTTATCGATAAGGTTTGCCTTCGCCATATTCGGCACCGCCGCCTATTATAAGGCGTCGCCTTGACAGGCTGTTTTCCTGACGCCTAACATGGGGTGAAAATCAGCGGCGTTCTTTGACATGCGACCCGGTGGCGGGTCGCGATGCACGTCGCGGCACTTCTAGCGTTTAGGTTAGCTGTCTACATGGCCACCGTCACCGGGTACAAAGATCCCGTCGCCCTTCTGAGATCACTAGGCATCGACTTTCGGCATCCCGCTCTGTTGCAGGAGGCGCTGGTGCACCGGTCCTACCTGAACGAGGCGGCGGATCTCGAACTGGAATCCAACGAGCGGATGGAGTTCCTGGGCGATGCTGTGCTGGGGTTGGTCATCTCCGAGCGCTTGTATAGGGACTATCCAGGTCTTAGCGAGGGCCAGCTCAGTCAGATACGGGCGCTGCTGGTGCGCTGGGACACTTTGGCCGAGGTTGCCGAACGGATTTCTCTTGGCGACTACCTGATGCTCGGGCGCGGCGAGGAGATGTCGGGTGGCCGCAGCCGTCCCTCGAATCTGGCTGGGGCGCTGGAAGCACTCATTGGCGCTGCCTTTCTGGACAGCGGTATGACCAAGGCCCGGCGGTTGGTGCTCCATCTGCTGGGGCCAGAGCTGGAGCAGATCGCGGCTGGGGCCGTCGCCGTGGACAGCAAGTCGCGGCTCCAGCAGGTCGTGCAGGCCCGCTGGCACGAGATACCGAAGTACCGTCTCGTATCGTCTGTAGGCCCGGACCACGCTAAGACCTTCACGGTGGAAGTGCTCGTGCACAAGGAGGTGCTGGGCCGCGGTGCGGGTCGGAACAAGAAGCAGGCGGAGCTGGCCGCCGCCCGGCAGGCCCTGGAGGCCTTGGCCGCTTCGGGTTAGTGTCCTCATGTACCTGAAGCGACTGGAGGTTCAGGGCTTCAAGAGCTTTGCCACTCGCACTATCTTCGATTTCGGCCAGGGCATCACGGCCATAGTGGGCCCCAACGGCTCCGGCAAGTCCAACATCGCCGATGCCCTTCGCTGGGTGCTGGGCGAGCAGTCTGGCCGCCTGCTGCGCGCCCGCAAGATGGAGGACGCTATCTTTGCCGGATCCTCCAAGCGCCAGCGAGCTGACAAGGCGGAGATCACCCTCACTCTGGACAACACTGACGGCTGGCTGCCCCTGGAGTTCAGCGAAGTGGCCATGACCCGCCGCGGATACCGCAATGGCGAGAGCGAGTACCGCATCAACCGCAAACGGGTGCGCCTGCGGGACCTCCAGGAGCTGCTGGCCAAGTCCAGCATGGCCCAGGGCTCCTACGCGATCATCGGCCAAGGGCTAGTGGAGACAGTCCTCAACCTGCGCCCCGATGAGCGTCGCCAGCTTATCGAGGAGGCAGCCGACATCCAGCGCTACCGCCTGCGCATTGACGAGGCGCGGGCCAAGCTGGCCGCCACCCGCGAGAACGTGGAGCGCATCAATCTCCTGGTCAAGGAGATCGCTCCCCGTCTCAGCCACCTAGAGCGCCAGGCCAAGCGAGCCGCCGATTACGCCCGCATCTCCCGCGAGCTGTCGCAGGCGTTGCGCGCACACTACGGACACCAGTGGCACCGCGCTCACGAGTCGCTGGCTGTCTCGCGCGCTGCCCACGACCAGGCCCAGGCCGAGTTCACGCAAGCCAAGGTCGCCACCGACACTTGTCAACGGGAGCTGGCGGAGGTCAGCAAGGGGGTGGAAGAGCGCCGCCGCCACGCCACCGCCACCGCCACCGATCGCCAGCGCCTGGCCGACCGCATCCGTGAGCTGGAGCAAGGCCTAGCCGTTTCAGGCCAGCGACGTGCCATCCTGGACGCCCGCCAGCAGGAGCTCCGCGACGAGGTGGCTGCTCTTGAAGAGGAGCGGGCCCGCGCCACGGAGGTCGTCTCCGGCCTGGACGCTCGCCACACGGAACTGGAGGAGGCGCTGAAGGCCGCACGGGCCGAGCTGGACCGCCGCCGCGGGGAACTGGCGGCCCTGGAGGAGGAGCTGACCGGAGCGCGGGGGCGAGCCAGCGATGACGAGGCGAAGAGCGAGCGACTGCGCGCCGCCAGCGCAGACATCGCGGTCCGGACAAAGCGCCTCACACTCAGCCGTCGCGATCTGGAAAGAGAGGGCGCCCGTCTGGACACCCGCCGCCGCTCCATCATCAACCAGATGGCGGAGCTCATCCGCGTGCTCCGCGGCTATCGCGCCGACGACGCCGGGCTGGCCGAGGAGTTAGCTGGCGTGAGCCAGCGGCGGCAATCCCTGGAGTCGCGGATCGCCGAGCTGAGAGACTCGCTGGCCAAAGTGGAAGCTAACCAGAATGCCCGCCGCGGCAAGATGGAGGCACTGGAGGCCCGCCTCGACGTCCTCAGTGAGGCCCAGCGCCAGCTTCAGTCCGCACCGGCCGACGAGCTTCCTGTCACCGTTGAGGGTGCCCTAGCCGCTATCTATCAGGTCGTCCGCGTGCCCCGTGGCCTGGAGCAGGCCATCGAGGCCGCCCTCAGCGATATGGTGGAGGCGTTCATCGTTCACCATCGAGCTGAGGCCATTGACGCCATTCGAGCGCTAGTCGCCCAGGACGCGCCCCGCACTACCGTCCTCCCCCTGGACGCCATCAAGCAAGTGTACCCGCTGAACCTCATGCGGGAGAAGGGGATCGTCGGCGTGGCCGCCCAGCTCATCCGCAGCCAACCGCCGTACCAGAAGCTCATCGATGCCTTGCTGGGTCGCACCATCGTCGTTCAGGATGTGGAGACCGCCGCTCGGGTCGTCCGCCGCGGCCTGGGCACGGTGGTCACCCTGGACGGTATCGTGTTCCATCCCGTGGGGGCGATCACCGCTGGCTTTCCCCGCGCCACCCGCCCCTACATTCTCGGCCACGAGCGCGACCTAGAGTCGCTCCCCAAGGAGATCGACCGCCTACGTCGATCTCTGGCGGTGACTGAGAACGAGGCCCACTCGCTGCGCGACCGTCTTGGCCAGGACGAGGCGGCTCTGGCTGCGCTGGGCGCGGAGGTCGACCGAGACCTGGGTCGCCGCATGCGTGTCCAGAACGCCATCGCCGACCGTCAGCGGCGGCTAGGCCAACTCCGGGGCGAGTTGCGCGGCCTCATCTCCTCGAGGGACAACCTACGCGACCGGATCGACACCCTGGCCCGCGACTGCGACCGGTTGACAGAGGAGCGGGAGCGCTCCCTGGTCGAGGCGCAAGAGATGGAGGAGTCCGCGCGCTACCTGCGGAAGGCGGGCAAGTTGGTGGAGGAACGGCGTGCGCAACTGCAGCGGGCTGTGGCTGAGGCGACCTCCCTGCCGTCGAGCCTGGAAGGTCACCTTCAGTCGCTGGATGTGCAGAGGGAGGGCGGGAAGGCCAGCCTGGCCCGCCTGGACGCTCAGCTCTCCGCCAAGGCGGTCCAGCTCCGGGGCCTGGAGATGGAGCGCTCCAGCCTTGACGGCAGCGCCCGCTCCGACGAGCAGGAGCTGGCGCGCGTGCGGGAGGAGCTGAGGCCGCTGGTGGAGACCTCAGCCCCCGATGAGGGCGAGACCGTCCAACTTGAGCTGCGGGAGCGGGAGCTACACAAGCAGCTCTTGGCCGCCCAGGGCCGCATGTTCCAGGCCGAACGCCGCCTCCTGGAAACGGAGGCCGACGTGCGACGTTGGGAGACGGAGGTGGATGCCCTTCGCCAGCGCATCCGGGACGAGGGGCTGAGCATCACTGGCGACGGCGACATCGTGTCGCCGGAGATTGCCGTGCCGACGGTGCCCCACTGGCTGGCGGCCGATGCCCCGGAGGAGGGCCCCGACGGCCTGCGCCCCATCTCCGGCGGGGCCAACGTGGACCCCGAGGTGTTGGGAAGGGACATCGAGCGGATGCGGGGTCAGTTGCGCCGGCTGGGCCCCGTGAACGTGGAGGCCGAGGAAGACTACGAGGAGCTGCGACAGCGCCACGATTTCCTGACCTCGCAGCTCGAGGACCTGAGCGGGGCCGAGAAGGCGCTCCACCGCGCCATAGACGAGCTGCACGGGGTCATGCGCAAGCGCTTCCAGTCGACATTCGAGACTGTGGCGAGCGGGTACGAGGAGTACTTCCAGACGTTCTTCGGCGGCGGTCGCGCCCGCCTGGTCCTGAGCGACCCCAAGGACCTCCAGCACACGGGCGTGGAGATCGAGGCGCAGCCGCCGAGCAAGCGTCTCCACAGTCTGGCCCAGCTCTCCGGCGGGGAGAAGGCGCTGACGGCGGTGTCGCTGCTGTTCGCCCTGCTGCAGGCGAACCCGTCGCCGTTCTGCGTGCTGGACGAGGTGGACGCGATGCTGGACGAGGCCAACGTGGGCCGCTTCGTGACCGCGCTGCAGGAGCTGGCCAAGAAGACGCAGTTCATCGTCATCACGCATAACCGGAAGACGATCGAGGTCTCGGACAGCATCTACGGGGTGTCGATGGGGCCGGACACGGTGTCGCGGGTGCTGTCGCTGCGGCTGGCGGACGTGACCGACAACTAGCGGTCAATCAAGCGTTTTCCCTATCTGATTTTCGATAG
>CAYFYG010000276.1:0-1818 GCA_964347225.1 uncultured Dehalococcoidia bacterium
CTGGCCTTCTATGTAGCGATGGCCAAGAAGCAGGGCGCTGACCTGACGAAGCTCGGCGGAACTACGCAGCACGACATCCTCAAGGAGTACATCGCCCGCGGCACTCACATATTCCCACCGGAAGGGTCGATGCGCCTCATCACCGACGTCTTCGCCTGGTGCAAGGACAACCTGCCCCAGTGGAACACAATCAGCATCAGCGGCTATCACATGCGGGAGGCCGGCTGCACCGCCGTGCAGGAGGTGGCCTTTACCTTCGCCAACGCCATCGCCTATGTCGAGGCCGCCCTCGAGGCCGGCCTCAAGTTCGACGACTTCGCGCCGCGGCTCTCGTTCTTCTTCGCCTCCTACACCAACATGCTGGAGGAGGTGGCCAAGTTCCGCGCCGCCCGCCGCATGTGGGCCCGCATGGCCAAAGAGCGCTTTGGGGCGAAGGACCCCCGCTCCATGACGCTCCGCTTCCATACCCAGACCGGCGGCGCCACCCTCACCGCCCAGCAGCCGGAGAACAACATCGTCCGAACCGCCATCCAGGCGCTGGCCGCCGTCCTAGGCGGCACCCAATCTCTGCACACCAACTCGATGGACGAGGCGCTGGCCCTGCCCACGGAGAAGGCCGTCCAGATAGCGCTCCGCACTCAGCAACTGCTGGCATTCGAGAGCGGCGTCGCCGACGTCGTGGATCCCCTGGCCGGCTCCTACTACGTGGAGCAGCTCACCGACCACATAGAGGAGGAGACGCTCAAGTACATCAGTCGCATCGACGATATGGGCGGCGCCCTCAACGCCATAGAGGCAGGGTTCCAGCAGCGCGAGATCCAGGAGAACTCCTACCGCATCCAATTGCAGGTCGACCGCGGCGAGCGTATCGCCGTGGGGGTAAACAAGTTCACCACGGACGAGGAGGTCCGTCCGGATATCCTCCGGGTGCGCGAAGAAGTGGTGCGGCGGCAGGTCGAGCGTCTTCAGCAGGTGCGCGCGGAGCGGGATGACGCCCGCGTGCAACACCTCCTCAAGTTGCTCGACGAGGCGGCTCGCTCCGACGCCAACCTGGTGCCTGTGTTCATCGAGTGCGTCGAGAACTACGTGACCCTCGGCGAGATCTGCGACGTGCTGCGCGCCCACTTCGGCGAGCAGCGCGAGTTCATGGTGATCTGACCAAGCCGGTGGCCTTAGGGTTCTCAGCCCCGCGACCAGCGTTAGAGCAGGAGGAGATCGCCCAGTGAGTGACAAATCGGACGCCATCGCCGCGCTGGAAGCCGCCCGCCGCGAGATCCTGGATGCCATCGACCGTGTCCCGGAGGAGAAGATGACCGTCCCCGCCTTCGGTACGTGGTCCATCAAAGACGTCCTCTGTCACTTGACTTCCTGGGAGCAGCTGGCGGTTGCCGATCTCCAGCGAGTAGGCCGCGGCCACATTCCTCAGCTTGCCACCTTTCGCGGCGAGGACGTGGACGACTGGAACGCCTGGTTGATGCGCTCTCGCAACCTCTTCTCGCTGCCCCAGGTAATGTTCGAGCTGGAGGACGCCCGGCGCCGGCTCATCGATGCCTTGGACGCTCTGCCCGATAACCTGTTCGCCGTTGGCCAGATGGCACGCATGCTCACCGACGGCCTGGTTCATGGGGAGCAGAGCCACATCGCCGACATCCGCGCTTGGCGCCAGAAGGAAGGAGTCTGACCCATGTCCAGCGAAGCCAAGAGCAAGGCCGTGGCCGACTTGGCCGCCGCCCACCTGGACTTCAAGGAGACGGTCCGCGGCATCCCGGACGACAAGCTGCCCTCCCCGGTGCTCGGAGAGTGGTCGGCCAAGGACGT
>CAYFYG010000277.1:0-13812 GCA_964347225.1 uncultured Dehalococcoidia bacterium
CCTCCTCCCAGCCGACATCGCTAGAGCTCCATGCTGAGGTAGCGTTCACCTGTGTCGGGCAGGACAGTGACCACACGCTTGCCCGGGCCAAGCCGTTTCGCCACTTTGAGGGCAGCGAAGACGTTGGCCCCCGCCGAGATGCCCGCCAGCAGCCCTTCCTCGTGGGTCAGCCGGCGCGACATGCCGATGGCGTCCTCATCGCCTACGGAGATGATCTCGTCCACGACGTCCCTGTTGAGGATGCCGGGGACGAAACTGGCACCGATACCCTGGATGGCGTGGACGCCGCCCCGGCCACCCTCAAGGACCGGCGAACGGGCGGGCTCCACAGCGACCACGAGGGTATCCGGATCCCGCTCCTTAAGCGCCTCGCCCACGCCGGTTATGGTGCCGCCGGTGCCGACCCCGGCCACGAAGGCATCGATGTTGCCACCGGTGGCGGCCAGGATCTCCTGGGCCGTGGTACGGCGGTGCGCCTCGGGGTTGGCAGCGTTCTCAAACTGCTGCGGCATGAAGTACCGGGGGTTATCCTTGACCAGCTCTTGGGCAGCGTAGACAGCCCCGGTCATCCCCTCGATACCGGGGGTGAGGACCACCTCTGCCCCATAGCGAGCGAGCAGGTCGCGGCGGGCCAAGCTCATGTCCTCCGGCATGGTGACGATGAGGCGATACCCCTTCACCGCCGCCACCATGGCCAGGCCGATGCCGGTGTTGCCGCTGGTAGGCTCCACGATCGTCGCGCCCGGCTTGAGCCTGCCTTCGCGCTCCGCCGCCTCGATCATGCTCAGTGCGATGCGATCCTTGACGCTGCCAGCGGGGTTGAACGACTCCACCTTGGCCATGACCTCGGCCCAGCCCTCCTTGACGACACGGTGGAGCCGCACCATAGGGGTGCCGCCTATGAGGTCGAGTACTGTCTCGGCGATGTCAGCGTCTCTTGCCATGATTTCCCTCTCAGATGACGTAGCGGGTGCCGCCAGGGGCGAGAGCGCGGTCCTTGGCGGCGAGATCAGCGACGGTGGTGGTCTCGAGCACGCCGAGGATAGCGTCCCGCACAGCCTGCCACATCTCGCGCTGGGCGCAGCCCCCGGCCTTGGAGCAGGTGCTGGAGTCTTCCAGGCAGTCGATGGGCAGGATAGAACCCTCTAGGGCCTCGATAACCTCGCTCAGCCTCAGGGCGTGGGGGTCGCGGACGAGGACGTGGCCCCCCTGAGGGCCGCGCACGCTGCGGACGAAGCCAGCGCGGCGCAGGGTGGTCAGAAGCTGCTCAAGATAGGACTCGGGAATGCCCTGACGAGCGGCGATGTCACCGCTCTGAGTCGGCTTGGGTTCACCGTAGTGGTGCGCCAACTCGATCATGGCGCGTATCCCATAGTCTCCCTTGGTGGATATCTTCATGCTCGATCTCGAATGGCGAAAAAGTGGAGTAAACTCCTCAACAATGTTAGCATGCCCTGTCTTGCGTCCGCAACGCGGGCAGCCGACGGCGAGAGCACGGCCCGCGAGCTGGCCCCCGTGAGCAGGGATCGTGTCGCTCACCGAAACGTCCTGTCCTCCAAGAATACGAGCCGCGTCAGGCGGTCCACGCTTAATGCCCCCTCTCTGCGTGACCTCTATATGGACCACCGTGGGCTGTGCAGGCCGCACTCCTTGTTCTCCGGGCTCTCCCACCACCAGCGGCCGGCCCGTATGTCCTCGCCCGGCTTGACGGCGCGGGTGCAGGGCGCACAGCCGATGCTGGGGAAGCCGCGGTCATGGAGGGCATTGAAGGGTACATTGTTGACGCGGATATATTCCCACACCTGCCCATGGCTCCAATCAATAAGGGGGGTCACCTTGGCCAAGCCGTTCCCTGCGTGCCGCTCCAGAACCTCCATATCCGTCCTGGTCACCGACTGGGCGCGGCGGAGACCGGTCACCCAGGCCCTCATACCGGCCAGGGCGCGGCGCAGCGGCTCCAACTTGCGGACGCCGCAGCACTCATTGCGGTTCTCGATGCTCTCGCGGAAAGAATAAAGCCCCTTCTCCCGCTGCAGACGCTCTACTGCCTTGCGATCCGGAAAGTAGCTGTGGATGGTCAGGCCGTAGCGGACCCGCACCCGCTCCATGACCTCGTAGGTCTCGTCGTGGAGACGGCCGGTGTCCAGGGTGAAGATGCGGATGCCCGGAGCGACCTTGGCTATCATATCGATGAGCACTACGTCCTCCGCCCCGAAGCTGCTGGCGCAGGCGATCTCCAAACCGAAGGTATCGTTCGCCCAGCGTAGGACCTCCTCGGCGGGCTTCCCTTTGAGCTGCTGGTTGATCGCCTCTATCTCATCTGGGCTGTGGCTGGCCGCCGTGACTTCACTGATCACCTATCCGTACCTCTTCGAACCTCTTGCACGAGACTACTGCCGCGGCCAGGCTACATCGCGCACTCGGCCTCGCCGCGGACGACCTTGAACAGCTCCTCCCTGCCCCAGTCCATGTACGCATCGATGTCCTCGTGAATCGGGCCCACTTCCCTGAACTCAGCAAGGATAGGGTCGAAGTACTTGGGCCCCACACGCTCGATGAAGTGGAGGAAGCTCTCCCCGGCCTCACGCTGCTCCCGATAGTCGCGGATGATCTCGGTAATCGCTTCAGGTACACGCTTGGCGGGGACGCGAGCGACGCGGGCACCATACTTGCCACCGCCGATGCAGTTATCGCCTCCCAGGAAGACGTCGTAGCAGGGGATCTCCGTCAGGCCAGCCTTGAGGGAGGACCCCTGAAGGCCGATGCCGCCCAGGTGGTGCAGGCCGCAACCGTTGGGACAGCCGCTGACCTTGATAGGGATCTTCTGCACAAGGGGATCATCGACGCTCATCTCCAGCATGGCGTCGCGAAGGGCGTAGCCGAGCCGTTGGGAGGAGGTGATGGCGAGGGAGCAGGTGTCGGTGCCCGGGCAGGCCACGACATCCGCGATGAGCCCGGCCTCAGCGGCACCGAGGTCCAGAGCGGTTAGCTCGGCGTGAAGGGCGGGCAGGCTGTCCTCTCGCACCCAGCGCAGGACGAGGTTCTGGTTCTGCTCAGTGCGGGCGATGCCGCCGCTGAACCGCCGCATGATCTCAGCCAGGCCACGGAACTGCTCGGGGGACAGATTACCCATGGGCACCGTGACGACGACCGCGACGTAGCCTTGCTGCCGCTGGCGGCGCACGTTGGTCTGGCGCCAGCGCTGGAACGCCGGCCCCGGCCGGACCCCGTTGCGGGGCGGCTCACCGGGCGTCGGCCCCTCAGGAGCGAGTTGGGTGAGGGCCTCCATGTCCAGAGGGGAGCTGGCCCAAGGCTGGGCCAGCTCGCCCTCCACCTTTCGTCGGAACTCATCCACTCCGATCTTCTCAATAAGGAACTTGACGCGGGCCTTGTTCGCGTTCCTGCGCAGGAAGTTGGGCAGGCCGCCCTCCCTGTCGAACACCCGGATCATCGCCTCCGCCACGCGAATGTACTCGCCGCGCTCCGCCCGCACGAAGTCGTAGATGACATCCGCTTGGCGAGGCATGGTAGAGAGCCCACCGCCGACGCGGACCTCGAATCCACGTACCTTGCGGCCGTTCTCCCGCTTCACCTTGGCGACGAAGCCGAGGTCATGGAACGGGGTACCGGCGCAGTCGCTGGCGCAGCTAGAGAAGGCGGTCTTCCACTTGCGGGGCAACCGCTGGCTGACGGGGTTGCGCAGCATGACACGGGCGTAGGCGGCAAGGTACGGCGTGGCGTCGAACACCTCATCAGGGCACGTCCCGGCGTAGGGGCAACCGGTGACATTTCGGACTGTGTTCCCGGCCGCCTCGCGGGTGGTGATACCGACATCGCCCAGCAGCCGCAGGACCTTGGGGACATCCTCCAGGCTGACGAAATGGAACTGGAAGTTCTGGCGCGTAGTGATGTGGCCGCGCCGATGTCCGGCGTACCTGTCGGCGATCACCGCGCAAGTGTCCATCTGATCGGCCGAGACGCCCCCGTAGGGGAGCTTGATGCGCACCATGTGCGTTTTCTCCTGGCGCTGGCCATAGACGCCCTGCATCAGACGGAAGGGGCGGAACTCCCCCATGAGCCCCTCTTCGTCCCTACGGAAGCGGCGGCTCTCCCGGTCGAAGTTATCGATCTCCTCCTCCAGGGTCACCAAGACACGGCCAGGGTGGAGATCGCTGGGCACGGCGGGATGAGCCCAGCGGCAATCCGCTTTCTTCTCCTCAACTCGCATCGGCACACCACCTGTCTGGACCGTACAGCGAATAAGTCTACTTTCCCGACTGAGTAAGTCCACATGATACTCGAAGAATACGGCGTTGTCAATCCTGCCCGGCCGGGAATACGAAGGAGCCCCGCCGCATGGGCGGGGCTCCTTGGCGCGTGCTTTTCCTTCTAGACCTCGCCGTGCCGAGCCAACCGCTCGCGCAACTGCTCCTGGAACTCCAACGACAGAGGAGCACTGAGGCCGCGGTGTCGCCTCAACTGCTGCGCGATCTCCAACAGGGGCTGGATGTTGTCCCTGGCTTCGGGGTATCGGCCGGACAGCCTGGCCAGGTCCGTGTCGCCCCGCTCCAGCGCTTCGAGACACTTCTCAAGGGCACGGGCCAGAACCAACTCCTCGACGCCGGTCGCCTCCTCGGCCTCCAGCACGGACGTCGGTACAATCTTCATCACATTCAGAGTTAGCATAAAGCCATAAAAATGTCAAGCAATGGCCGTTTCGATTTGTGGGTAACGGATATGAGAGGTGTTGGCAGGTTGTGGATAGGCCTAGTCCCTTACGCACTCCCGGCGGAAGCGAGCCGAGAGGCGCATCGAAGCCTGCGTATTCTCAGGCCGGCCCCTGGAGCGCCGTTGGCTGAGGCGATCAGCCTCCCGCCACCGCCGGCACGATGCTGACCTCGTCTCCGGGCTTGAGGGACGTCTTCAGCCCAGCCTGGAAACGAACGTCCTCGCCGTTGACGTAGACGTTGACGAACCGACGCAGCTCGCCGGCCTCGTCACACAGGCGCTCCTTGAGCCCCGGGTACTGCTGCTCCAGGGAATCGATGCAGGCCAATAGGGTACCACCGCCGCCGGTGACCACGTCCAGGCTGTTGGTCAGCTTGCGCAGCGGTGTCGGAATGCGTACGGTCACACTCATTTTCTTTCTCTATCCCTCCACGATGTCTCCAGCCACAGGGTCCACCCGAACGCCGAAATCCACCACCCAATGCACCCCTCTCTCGATCTCCTCCATCTCACCCTCAAGCTCCAGGACGACCCAGCCGCGGTCTTCGGTTACGTCGGCGCGACGGATATTGGTCACAAGCTGGAAGTCGCGGCCAAGCCGCCAAATGACCGGCTCCTTGATGAGCTCCTGGGGGAAGGTGAACTTGACTCGTTGCTTGGCCAATGCAGTCTCCTACTTCCGCGTCGCCGGCAGGGCGCCGGCCCGCTCACTAAGCGCCTCTTCGAAGGAGCCAATGGAGGGCTGGACGGCCAGTGCCGGCCGCAGGCGGGAGGCGACGGCCTCCTGGGTCTTGAGACCGGCACCAGTGATGAACGCCACGACTAACTCCTGCGAGCCGAGATGGCCGTTCTCCGCCAGCCGCTTCAGGGCGGCGATGACCACGCCGCCCGCCGTCTCCGCGAAGATCCCTTCCGTTTCCGCCAGGAGTTTGATGCCCTCCACGACCTCGCCGTCGCTGACAGCGACGCCGTGCCCGCCCGACTGCGCCATCGCCTTGAGGGCGTAGTAACCGTCGGCAGGGTTGCCGATGGCCAAAGACTTGGCGATCGTGTTGGGCCTCTGAGGCCTTATGTTGAAGGTCTGGCCCTCCCAGGCCTCCACGATCGGTGAGCAGCCCAAGGCCTGGGCACCGCTCATCCGCGTCCCCCGCCACTCCACCAGCCCGAGCCAGGCCAGCTCCTTTAGACCTTTATATATCTTCGTATACAGGGAGCCGCTGGCCATGGGAACGAGACAGTGGTCAGGGGCCCCCCAGCCCAGTTGTTCACAGACCTCGTAGGCGAGGGTCTTGCTACCCTCGGAGTAGTAGGGCCGCACGTTGATGTTGACGAACGCCCAGGGGTACTTGTCGGACAGCTCGGAGCACAGGCGGTTCACCTCGTCATAGCTGCCATCCACCGCCACGAGGGTGGGCCCGTACACGGCCGAGCCAACGATCTTCCCCTGCTCCAGGTCAGCGGGGACGAAGACGAACGCATCCATGCCAGCCCGAGCGGCGTGAGCGGCGACGCTGTTGGCCAGGTTCCCGGTGGAGGCACAGGCCATAGTGTCAAACTCGAACTCGCGGGCCTTGGTGACGGCCACCGAGACCACCCGGTCCTTGAACGACCAAGTGGGGTTCTGGCAGTCGTTCTTGATGTACAGCCGCTCCAGGCCCAAGTGCCGGCCCAGGTGAGCGGCCCTACGTAGTGGGGTGTAGCCGGTGCCGATGTCCACGGCAGTCTCCGCCGCACAAGGTAACAGGTCAGCGTAGCGCCACATGGACAAGGGTCCGCGCTCGATGCCCTCCCGGGTCAGGCTACGACGCAGGGCCTGGTAATCGTAAACCACCTCCAGGGGGCCGAAGCAGAACTCGCAGACGTGCATCGGGTGCAGGGGATAGACCCGGCCGCACTCTCTACACTTCAGATTCTTGGCGAAAGACATGACAGCGATTCTCCGGCTTCTAATCGTGGGCCGTGCAGGGCCTCGCGCCCCCGTGATGCACCGGGGCGGAGGCCCGCAGCATCGCCATAAGTCCCGGTCTTTCCGCTGACGCGCGCGCTCCTGGGCAGGCGGCGGCCGCCGGGGGCGCACACACCTCCGGCGGCAGGTCTCTTCTAGCTACGGAGTTTCGGCGGTCAAGCATCGCCATCAAGAAAGAAAACCCCTTCCGGCTGCCTTAGGGAAGAGGCCACTCATCCCCTTATCGTATCCGCCTAAGGCGGATCGGCATTGGCACCGTTATCCGCCCTTGGCGGACCGGTTGCCGGGCTTCACAGGGCCGTTCCCTCCACCTCTCTGGATAAGAGGTCCTCTATTCAATTGTTAGATGGGATGCTAGCACAGTGATAGAAACACTGTCAACGCGGCGACACCGAGGGTTGTGGGTCTAACCGGGGCGGGCGGCCACCAGGTCTCCGCGCGAGGCGCGGGCGACCAGTTCACCAAGGATGAGACGGAGGCTCACACCATTCACCACCGGATGCTTGAAGGGGGCATCCAGGTTCACCGTGTAATGATGGCGACGGCCCTCCTTGCGAACCCGCAGCATCCCGGCCCGCCTCAGGTCCCCGATTACCCCCCACACGGTACGACGAGTCAGGGACATGGCGTCCGCGATCTCGTTGATCGTGCAGTCTGGGCTGACGGCGATGTAGAAGAGGATGGCGCCATGGCTGGAAACTAGATACCAGTTGTTCTCTATAGCCATGTCAATAGTAAGACAATTCCGGTTTTTGAATAGCCGCAAATCTATACTACCATTTAGCATCTAGCTTGGGAAGGTGTAAATGGAAAAATTTCCCGACTATTTTTGGGCCAGCGCCATTCGGCGCATCTATACTTCTGGGGGAGACGGCTCTCCGGGGAAAGCGCCGCCAGCCGCCAGCGCGGCGATGGATCCACGCAACCATTGGACCGCTTTGAGAAAAACCGCGGGCAAGCTCCCCGCGCGCCCCTAGCCCCCCTGTGAGGGTTCTCCCTCCGCTCCCTCCTCCCGCATCAACCGCCTGCGCTCGGCACGGCTCAGCCGCACCTCCTGCGGCGGGGTGCGTAACAGATAGACGATGGCCGGCACGGCCAGAGCCATGGTGACGATGGCGATCAGCTGAGCGGTGCGCAGCCCCGCGAAGACTAAATCGTCCAGGCGCAGGAAGCTCAACCCCAGCCGCATCGCCCCGTAAAGAAGCACCCACGAAAAGAACGTCACGCCGTCCCGCTTCACCCGACTGTAGACGAGCACCAGGACGAGGAAGATCGCCACGTCGCCCAAGAGCTCGTAGCCCACCGCCGGGTGTTGGGGTTGCTCCAGCAGGCCCGCTAGCTCCCGCATGAAGCTGGGACTGCCGCTGTGCGTGTACGACACGCCCCAGGGAAGGCTGGTGGGCTCGGCGAAGTGCTCCCCGTTGATGATGTCGCCGATGCGGCCCGTGGCCATGCCCAGGATCGCCCCCATGGCGGCGATGTCCGCTCCCCTGGGGAGGTTCGGCACCTTGGTCAGGAAGGCATAACCCCAGGCCCCCGCGGTGCCGCCGATGAGCGCTCCGTAGATGGAGATGCCGCCCGTATTGATGGCGAAGATGTCGCCAAGGTCGTTCTCAAACTGTGACCAGTTCTCGATGACGTATAAGCCGCGGGCACCGATGATGCCGCCTATGACCAGCGCCAGGGCGACGTTGTAGATCGTGTCTTCCTTGTAGCCGACCCGCCTGGCGAACGCCGCCGCTACCGCCACGCCCACCACCACTCCCACGGCTGTGAACAGGCCATGCCAGGTGATCTCCAGCCCGATCACCTCAAACAGCTCTGGGTCGAGGCCGATCTTGATCGTCAGCGGGAGGGCACTAACCATCGCTCTCCTGACCTTCCACTTCGTTCAACTCCCCGCCGGCCTGCCAGCGTTCAGACATGACCTTGGGGTACTTCCTCTCACACCCCGATGATACCGCGACGCGTGGCCAAGCGCACGGCGGCGGCGTGGGCCATCTCCTCCACGCGGTCGTCCAGGGGCTCCAGCTTCAGTTCTGGGTAGCGGCGCCGCAGAGCGGCCTTAATCAGGTAATCGGCATAGCGCGGGTTCTTAGGCAGCAGGGAGCCATGGAGGTACGTGCCGTAGGCGTTGCGGCATACAGCGCCCTCACCCCCGTCCTCGCCGTTGTTGCCAAAGCCGGCGACCACCCTCCCCAGGGGCTCGACGCCCTCCTCCAGGTGGGTGCGGCCGCCGTGGTTCTCGAAGCCCACGAGGGTTTCGCCTTGCCACTCCACCACCACGTTGCCGATGAATCTCCGTGCGGCCAGCCCCGGGTGCTCCGTCCACATGGCGAACACCCCCACGCCGGGCAACTCCTCGCCCTCCGCAGTACGGTAGTAGCGGCCCAGGAGCTGGTAGCCACCACAAACAGCCAGGAGCGCCAGTCCCTTCTGCACCGCCTCCCGCACCGCTTTCCCCTTGACCTTCACGAGATCCTGGGCAACACGGCGCTGCTCCCGGTCCTGGGCCCCACCCACGAACACCATGTCGTACTCGTTGGGCTTGAGCTTGTCGCCCAAGCTCAGCTCCGTCACCTCGAAGGCGATGCCCCGCTCCCGGCAGCGACGCTCCAGGCAGAGGATGTTGCCACGATCGCCGTAGATGTTCATCAGCCTGGGATAGAGATGGGCCAGGCGCACCTTGAGCTTCACTACGCCGCCTCCCAGAAGGCAGGCCGCCGCGCCCAGCGGGCGAGCAGCCCTCGCACTTGCAGCATCGCGGTGTAGGTGGGGATGACGTAGAGGGTGGCATCCTGCGGGGTGGCTCTCAGGGCGCGGCGCAGGGCCGCGGCCGCGTCCTCCTCCACCCCGGGCAAGCTGTCCAGGCCCGCATATTTGAGGCGCAGCGCCATGTCCCAGGCGCGCCTGCCGGACACGGTCAGGGAGCGAACCGTTCCCGCCAGCAGCTCGAAGTCCACGTCCCAGATCCATGAGACGTCACGGCCGTCGGCGATGTCATCGTTAAGGAACAGGGCCACGTCCTTTTCTGCGCCATCGGCAGTGATGGTGCGCAGCACCTCGTTGAGGCCAGCCGGGTTCTTGGCCAGGATCACCTGCACCCCCCGCCCGCCCACGGTGAGTCGCTCCTGTCGGCCGAAGGCGGCCGTGGCGGAGTCCAGGCCGCGCTCGGCGGCGTTCGGGGCGATGTCCAGGGCCCAGGCAGCAGCCACGGCGGCCAGGGCGTTGTAGGCGTTGTAAAGGCCCGTCAGGGGCAGCCGCGCCGAGACATCGCCTCCAGGCAGAGCGATGGTTAGGCGGGTGCCCTCCGCTTCCTGCTCGACGCGAGTGGCGACCACTCTGGCAGAGGGTCGGGTCGCCCGACACGCCTGGCAGCGCCAGTGGCCGAGATGGCCATAGAACACCGTGGTGTAGGCCAGCTCGGCCCCGCAGGCGGAGCACCAGCGGGCGTCGGCGGCGTGCTCCAGCCGATCCAGGCCGCGTGAGGTGTCCTCCAGGCCGTAGAGAACCACCCTCCCAGCAACGGACTGGGCCAGGGAAGCCAGGGAGGGGTCGTCAGCGTTCAGAACCACGGTCGTCGAATCACCCAGCTCCGCCAAGGCGTCCCGCCAGACCGCGGCCACGTGCTCCACCTCCCCGTAGCGGTCAAGCTGGTCACGGAACAGGTTGGTGAACAGGACGAGCCGTGGTTTCAGGGCGCGGGCCGCTTCCGGTACCGTCGCCTCATCCACCTCAAACAGGCCGATCCGCCGTTGGGCGGCGGAGAAACGGCCGTCCAAACCAGCCGACTCCGCCAGGGCCGCGGCCATCCCCCTCATCAGGTTCGACCCGGCGCGGTTAGCCACGGCCCGCAGGCCCGCCGCACGGACGATGCCCCGCAGCAGGCGGGCCGTCGTGGTCTTGCCGTTGGTGCCGGTGACGATAGCGCTCCCCTGCCCGAGCCGACGCGCCATCTCCGGCACGATGGCGGGGTCTATGCGCTGGGCCACGAGGCCGGGCAGGGCAGTACCGCCGCCCACGTTGAGCCGGCGACTCAAGGCAGCGGCGGCCTTGGCTGCGGCTATCGCGGCGATGCGTCGCATTTCAGAGGTATTATCGGGCCTCACCAGGCCAGTCGCCAGGGTCGGGCCAAGCACACCGCCTCAGGGGTTCAGGATGACCTTGACGCAGCCCTGTTCGCGCTTGGCGAAGATGTCGTAGGCGTAAGGCGCCTCGGCCAGCGGCATCGTGTGGGTGATGATGAGGGAGGGGCAAAGCTCACCCCGCTCGATCATCCCGAGGAGATTGGCCATGTAGTTCTTCACCGGGCAGGCGCCGATCCTGAAGGTGAGGTCCCGCAGGTACCCCTTGAACATTGGGAAGGGGAACTCCACCTCGGTGTACACGCCGACAGCGCTGATGGTGCCCCCCGGCCGCACGTACTGGAAGCAGCTGCGCAGCGAGTCCTCGTGGCCGACGGCCTCCAGCACGACGTCGGCGCCCCAGCCCTCAGTGTGCTCGCGGATCACCGCGCCGGGATCCTCCCGGCTCATGTCCACGGGCAGCGAGCCGATCCTCTTTGCCAGCTCCAATCGCTCCGGCACGGCATCGACAGCGATCACGACCTTGGGCTGGAACAGGCGGGCGCACATCTGGGCGCACAGCCCGACGGGCCCGCTCCCCACCACCACGACCACGTCGCCGGGCCGCACCTCCCCTCGCTCGGCGGCAAAGTAACCGGTGGGGAGAATGTCCCCGACGAAGATAGCCTCCTCATCGGACAGGCCGTCGGGCACCCTCTCCAGGGTGAAGTGGCCGTACGGCACGCGCAGCCGCTCTGCCTGCGCTCCCGGAAGGTACCCGGCCCCGAAGTGCTCCCCTTTGATGCACTGATTGGGCCATTCACGTCGACAGTGGAAGCAGTCGCCGCAGGAGGAGACGGGGGCCCCGACCGCGCGGTCGCCGGGCTTGAGGTTGGTCACGGCCTCACCCACCTCCACCACCTCGCCGACGTATTCGTGGCCCATCACGTACCCGGTGATGGGCATGGGAATGCGTCCGTTGTAGACGTGGATATCGGTGCCGCAGATAGAGGCGGTCGTGACCCTCAGTATGACATCGTGGGGCTCCCGGAGGGACGGCTCGGGGATCTCTTTGACCGCGATCTGGAACGGGCCTTCGAAGGTGACGGCCTTCATGGAGGGCGTCGCCAGCCCGCGTCCGGCGGAGCGATGGGCTCGACGAAGACGTCCATAACGCCGCCGCAGATCTTGTCGTCGCCGTCGATCTCGTTCGTCAGATCCACCTCGACGAGGCGTGGGCGGCAGTCGTCGAGGGCCTCCATCGCGGCCGACAGAACCTCGGCCTCGCCGCAGCCGCCGCCGATGGTGCCGCAGGAGGTGCCGTCGGGGCGCGCCAGCATGCGCGCCCCGGGCCGACGCGGCGTGGAGCCGCGAGTGGCGGCCACGGTGGCCAGTACGACCGCCCGGCCGTCAGCAAGGGCGCTCCGGAGCTCCTCGAACACGTCATCCACAGCGAGGGCTATGGTACGACGGCGCGCGGGACGGGGTAAAGAGGACGTGCGGCAGCACTTGCGAAGACTGGTACGGCCCGTCCCGGCCCCCTAGTATTGACTTCAATGGCCTCACTGAACCGGGACATCGCAGGTTGCGCCAAGTGCAGTTCCACGCTGGTCAACTACGACTGGATGCCCATCTCCTATTTCGGGGAGATCAGTAAGGCCAACGCGTGGACGATCAGCATCAACCCCTCGGCGCGGGAGTTCACAGACAGCAAGGGGAACGTCCTGACCGGCGCGAACCAGCGCTTCGCACGAGTGGCAGATTTTGCGGACTGCAGAAGGCGACGAGAGGTGGCAGAGCGCCACCTGGGAACGGTCCTCGAGATGCAGCGGACTGTGCTAGAGAGGGCGCCGTACCGCAACTACTTCAACCGGCTTGGCAGGTTCATTCTCCTTGTTCACGGACGCCAATCCGCGTGCGATCCGCTGGCACCGTTCACGGAAGGGATCCAGGCCAAGGGCTCAGCGCGGCTGTTCTGTCATCTGGACGTCGCCAAGTGCGCAACAACGTCTCCCTGGTCTGATCTCGGTTCAGACGATAGACGAACGGTAGTCGGCAACTGCATGCAGTACCTGAAGCAGCAGATCCGGTCATCGCGTGCCCTTGAACTCATTCTGATCAATGGCCGCACAGCGTGCGGTGAGTGTCTACCGCTGGTGCAGGACTTGAAGTTCACCGGGGCCGAGAAGAGAGTGTCACTTGGCGATTCCAGTACGTGGATTACCTCGGGGACACTTCCAGTTGGAGGACGCTCAGTAAGAGTGGTCGCGTGGACTGGGAACGTGGTCAACGGACATATGACCACGCAGGAACGTGACGCGCTGGCGCGTGGAGTGGGGGCGGCTCTGCGCGACCGCAGCACACGCTAGTGCCCGCTCTGATCCGGTAGGTCCTGCGGAACCACGAACGCGCCGTCCTGCCGATACGACAGCTGAAGCCCAGCAGCCGATCCTATGCGGTTCAGCATGTCAAGCACATCCAGTTCATAGAGAGCCGCCAGAGCGAAGAGGATGCGCGGAGAAATGGTCGGAGGGGGTCTCTTGTCGGTCTCAATCTGAGAAAGATGAGCGTTCGACAGGCGCACCCCGTATGACTCCCAAGTCCGCCTCTCAACCTCCCTCTGAGACCACCTACGACGGCGACGGCTTTCCCGCAGCCAAGCACCAAAGCTCGGGTCTGTAACCATCACAAATCGAGGAGGCCATGGTATTAAAATTTGCTTGATTTATCAAGCAAAGCAACCTACAATAGGCCATTGGAGAAAGCGTGTCAACGCTTTCTCCGAAGCCCGGTCGACGCACGGAGGGGGATTGAGAACCATGACGGTTCGTCGAAACACGGGGATACCGTCAGCCACTCCGCCGCGGTATGATTCGTTCGCACGCGCTCCATCTCAGACCAGTGCAATACCCACCCGTGCCGTGAACAAGTTTGAGCGCATCCGTCTCGTCCGGTATCTCGGGCTGAACACCGAGGAATCCGTCTTGGTGGAAAGCCAAACGGATCTGGAAAGGCACGCCGACTTCCTCTCGCGGCTGGACAGGTACAGCGTCA
>CAYFYG010000278.1:0-3132 GCA_964347225.1 uncultured Dehalococcoidia bacterium
CAGAGGCGGAACCAGAAGCTGATCGAGATAGCCCCTTCCCTCCTCCTCACGGCCAAGAGGAGGATGGAGATGGGCAGCATGATCTGCAAGGCGATGAAGTCTATCGGGTACTACAACGCGGGCACGGTGGAGTGTCTCGCCGACGAGGAGATGAACGTCTACTTCATGGAGGTGAACACCAGGATCCAGGTGGAGCACCCCGTGACCGAAGAGATAACCGGCATCGACATCGTCAAGGAAGGGATCAGGGTAGCTGCAGGCCTGCCCCTTCAGTACAAGCAATCGGACATCAAGTTCAACGGTAACGCGATCGAGTGCCGCATAACCGCCGAGGATCCGGCCAACAACTTCGCCCCGTCGATGGGCATGGTAGAGAAGTATCAGGCGCCTGGCGGGCTGGGCATACGGGTGGACAGCGCGGCCTTTCGGGGCTACGAGATAACGCCCTACTACGATTCCATGATCGCCAAACTGATCGTCTGGGGAAGGACCTGGGAGGAGGCGGTAGCACGGACGAAGCTGGCCTTGCAGACTTACGCCGTAGGCGGTGTGAAAACGATCATTCCATACTACCTGCAGGTCATGGACGACGAGGATTTTCAGGCCGGGAGGTTCCACAACAGGTATGTGGACGAGCATCCGGATCTTCTCAGCTACGAGGAGAAGCGCGAGAGGGAGGATTACATGGCGGTTCTGGCGGGCGCTATAGCGTTCTATCACAGGCCTTAGGGGGTCTCCAATGCCCAAGCAAGACACTTTCGACGATACTCTGAACAAGCTGTCCAAGGACATAGAGGCGCTGATGAAGGCGCCCGTCGGCAGTAGAAGCGTCAAGATCACCGACCTCACGCCCCGGGAAGGCCAGCAGACCAAGCTGGCCACCAGGGTAGCCACGGAGGACCTCGTCCCCCTGTGCGAAGCGCTCGACAAGTGCGGGCTCTACGCCGTCGAGATGTGGGGCGGCGCAACTTTCGACACGTGCATAAGGTACCTCAAGGAAGATCCCTGGGAGAGGCTACGGACCATCAAGTCGATCATGCCCAATACGCGTCTCCAGATGCTTCTCCGGGGGCAGCACATCCTTGCCTACAGCCCCAATTCAGACAAGGCGGTCCATAGATTCGTGGAGAGGGCCGTGGCCAACGGCATGAATGTCTTCAGGATATTCGAGGCCACCAACGACTTCAGAAACCTGCAGGTCGCTGTTGACGCCGTGAACGAGTGCGGGCCCGAAGCCGAAGCCCACATCGAGGTGAACTACACCATCAGTCCGGTCCACACCTACGAGAGGTGGATGGACTACGCTGAGCAACTGATAGAGATGGGGGCTGACTGGCTGTCCTTCAAGGATGCTACCGGCATCCTCATGCCCATGGACTCCTACAGGCTGATCAAGGGCATCAAGGAGCGGGCCGGCGACAAGCTCCCCGTCCTCCTTCACTGCCATGACATGGGTGGGACGTCGATCGCGAATCACTTCATGGCCGTCCTGGCCGGGGTTGACATGATCGATTCGGCGTTATCTCCCCTGGCCTTCGGCTCGTCTCACCCCGCCACCGAAAGCATGGTGGCGATGCTGAGGAATACGCCCTTTGATTCGGGCATAGACCTGAAGACCCTGGAGGAGCCCGCGAATATCGCCAGGGGGATTAGGGACAAGTATCAGAAGTACGCCACAAGGTATTCCGATGTGAGCGGCGACGTCCTCATCCACAAGATCCCCGGGGGCATGATCGCCAACATGGTGGCCAACCTGGAGGAAGCGGGCAAGCCGGAGCTGATGGATCAGGCTCTCAAAGAGGTCCCGAGCGTGGAGGCGGACCTCGGCTATCCGCCGCTTCTTACGCCGTTGAGCCAGATCGTGGGCGTCCAGGCGACGCTCAACGTGATAAGCGGTGAAAGATACAAGATCATAACGGGCGAGACCAGAGACTACGTGGAAGGGAAGTACGGGATTCCGCCAGGCCCCATCAATAAGGAATTGATGCAGAAGATCATGGGGGACGCGGAGCCTGACTATTCGATAAGAGCGGGAGACCTTGCTGACAAGGAGGACTGGGACAAGGCGGTGGAAACGCTTGGTCCTCTGGCGAAGAGCGACGAAGACATTATCATGGGGATTCTGTTCCCGATGCAGACCAAGGAACTCCTGGAGCTCAAGGAGAGCGGTGAACTGGCTGCGGCGCACGCTGCAGCTATACCGTCGGGGCCTGAAGAGGCCGCCGAGGCGCCGGCGACGCCTGCCGCGGCCCCTGCGCAGGGGCCGGCCGCGCCGGCTGCAGCACCGCCCTTGGCGACAGCCGCTGTGCTGCCCACGGTATTACCTGCCCCCGTCGAGTTTGACGCAGTGGTTGACGGTGCGACGTTCCACGTGCAGGTCGCCGGCGTTGGAGGGCCACCCGCTCCAGGGGCACCGGTGAAGTACTTCGTCAAGATTGACGACAGGCTCGAGGAAGTGGAGGTGCGTCCGCAGGCAGGCATGGCGCCTGTAGAGTTCGACGAAGTGTTCCAGGGGGACAAGTTCCACGTGCGCGTGGCCGGTGTTGGCGAGCCGACGGAACAGGGAGGTCCCAGAAGCTACTTCATCAGGGTAGACGGGAAGCTGGAGGAGATAGAGGTACACCCGCAGGTGGAAATTCCGCCGTCTGCACTGCCTGCGTCCGCGGCGAGCCCTGCACCCGCAGCACCTGCCCCAATTGCTGAAGCATCTAACCCCCCGGCTCAAGCGCTGGCAGAGGCGCCGGCGGCGGTGCCTGCGGGAATACCGAAGGCGACGCAGCCTGGAGACGCGGTAAGCCCCATGGCTGGCAGAGTGGTCAGGGTGCTGGTGAAGGAAGGTGATTCTGTAAAGGCAGGCCAAACGGTGGTGGTGGTGGAGGCAATGAAGCTGGAAAGCGAGGTCCAGAGCCCGATAGACGGGACTGTGCAGGATATCTTTGTGGCGCCGGGCGATAGCGTGACCTCCGAGGACGCTCTCGTGAGGATCGCGTAAGGCCTACACTTTGCGTCGGGGCCATCGGCTGCGGGTCCTTCCCAGGTGGCCGACGGCGGTCAAAGAGAGACTGGGAAGGATGGACTGAGGAACCTTGGCCGCTCACTCAAGTGGGCGGCGGAGAGAACAGGAGGTGCCCA
>CAYFYG010000279.1:0-2243 GCA_964347225.1 uncultured Dehalococcoidia bacterium
GTCGCCGCAGGAGCTGGCCAAACGGTACGCCAAGGTCAAGCGCTACGCCGAGGAGTGCGGCCGCGACCCCGACGGCATCGCCCTCACCGTCCGCGGCGATGCGATCGGCTGGGGAGACCCCGCCCAGGCCATCGACCAGGTGCGGGCGTACAAGGAGATCGGCGCCTCGCTGATCGTCCTCATCTTCGTCGCCCCTAGCGCCGACGCCGCCGGCGACCTCATGACGCGCTTCATGCGGGATGTCGCGCCGAAGGTGTGAGGGTGAACTTGGCCTTCTACGTTTACATGCTAGAGTGCTCCGACGGCTCGCTGTACGTAGGCCATACGGACAATCTCGAGGCCCGCCTGACGGCTCACCACACGCGACAGTACGCGGGCTATACGGCTAAGCGGCTCCCTGTGCGTCTCATCTTCTCTGAAAGCTTCAGCACGCGCGACGGGGCCTTTGCGGCGGAGCGGCAGATCAAGGGCTGGTCACGCGGGAAGAAGCTGGCCCTGGCACGCGGCGAGTGGGACGTGCTGGTGCAGTTGGCCTCTATTAGGGCACCTGATAGGCAGATCGCGACCGATTAGCGCCAGGATGCTGGTAGGACGGGGCGTTGCGGGCCCGCTCATGGTACGAGTACCTCACCATGAGTGGGAAGAGATGTACTCGCATCCTCCGTCCGGGTTGCCGCTCTTGTTCGCTCCGCATCCACACTGCGATAATGGGTCTCCCCGCTCGTCCTGAGGCACTCGTAGGACGAGCGGGGCCCCAGCGCCGACACCGCTGGCGACCTCATGGCCCGCTTCATGCGCGACGTAGCGCCGAAGGTGTGAGGCGCCCTGTTGACACGAGGGGGAGGGATACAGTGAATGCATATCTGCAGAGTGTAGCCGCTTACTTTGGCTTGTCCAGACTGGACTTCCGACTCGAAGAGGATTCCTGGAAACGTATTGTGCGCGTGAGCATCTTGCCTACTGTCGTATTTGCAGCCACACTCATTCAAGTGTCCCTGCGAATCAAGTTCGCAGAGTCTATGTCGCTGGAGATGCCAGAGTTCTGGCAGCGCGTGGAGTCCATCTCGGATCTAGCGCCGGCGCTCGTGCCTCTGGCTGTCGCGGCAGTCTTCGCCTCTGGTCTTCGGCCCTGGAGCCGGGCCGAGGGCAGTTGGATGTTCCTCATCGGCGCAGCACTGGCCGCGGTGTCCCTCGGTCTCGTGCTATCCGCCGCGTTCATGTACGCTCTATTGGGCCGCGAGGATGCTCATCTCCTCCGCGCCTATACTTGGGCCTTTGTCGGCTACGTCGCTGGATTTCTCGCCGTCGGCTACTTCTTCGTCGCCTATCGCTCGATGCCGACCGGCCAGGCGAGCGACGCCTCACCTTAGGTCGCTGGCGACAGGGCGCGACCCCCCACCCCTCTCGCGCCGAAGTACAAGCCGATAGCGTTCCCCAGGCCTTGGCGCTCCCTAGCCGCGCCGCCTACGGCTGCCCTCCCCCGTTCATCGACCGCTCCTCCTCCCGCCAGCGCTCCCACTCCCCGTCAGGGTCGGCCACGTCCAGCAGCCCCGCTGCCGTCCGCCGCGAGTGTACGCCGGCCGCTACCAGCCGCGTCTCGTCCTCCGCCAGCCGCGAACGGTCCTGCGGCAGCACGGGCCCCCACACGACCCGCGTCCGGTACGGAGCCAGGCGCTCCCCCGTCTCCTGCTCCAGGATGCGCAGGATCATCTCGTTGCGGCGTCGGAAGGCGGCCGACCGGATGAGCCGCTTGCGCTGCACCTTCTTCAACAGCGGGTCCAGCTCCGTCTGCAGCGCCACCCCGGACAGCGCCTGTCGGTTCTCCCCGAAGGCGCTTCGCGGCACCTCTGCCAGGTCGTGCAGGGTGCGCAGCACCAGGTTCGCGTAGTCCACGTGCAGCCCCACGCCGCCGCCGTGCAGCAGGTCCAGCAGGTAGGCCCGCGCCTTCTCCGGCACCTCCCACACCGCCCCCGGCTGCACCGCGATGTCGTGGGCCTCCGTCACGTTCTCCAGCACCGCGATCGGGTTCCCGGACAGCTCCAGGATCATCGAGAGCTGCGTCATCGCCCGGTTCAGCTCCCGCAGCGGCTCCTTTATCGCCTCCAGGTCGGACACGCCCCAGAACTGCTTCGGCTCGCGTAGGTTGGGGTAGACGACGAAGGGGATGAACCCGTATGGGTTCGCCTGCTCCTGGAACGGTGCTCCGTCCAGCCAGATCTGGAACTCCGTGTCTGTCCACGCCT
>CAYFYG010000280.1:0-3846 GCA_964347225.1 uncultured Dehalococcoidia bacterium
CGGGGGTCGTTCTCATCGACGTCGGCGAGGCTGGACTCGTCGAGGCCGGCGAAGTCGTCGTCTCCCGAGCGGAGGACGGCGACGCGGGAGATGAGGCGAGCCATGTCGGGCGAGCCACAGTGGGAGCAGACGGCCTTCGCGGGGCCGCTGATACTGCGGATGAATAGAGAAATACGGCGGCGGCAGCGCCGGCAGCGGAACTCGTATATGGGCATCGCGTTACCAGTCCTCGGCCTGGCGGCGCTGGGCGATCTCCTCCCTGACAGCGCAGGCGTAGAGGTACGGGCAGTGCGCGCAGTGTGGCGCCACTGTGGGCTCGAAGTCCTCCTCCCTCTGCATCTCGCTCACGGTTGCCAGGGCGTCGGCCAGCGCCTCCTCCTTGTCTTCGGCCGTCAGCTCCGCCGTCCAGACGGAGTCATCGTCCAGGTACCAGAAGGAGGCGCGAGAGACGATGCGCTCCAGCTTTTTCTCGACCATTATAGCGTAGAGCTGCAGTTGCGAGGCGTCGACGTCGCCGGGGTGAGCACCCGTCTTGTAGTCGACGATGTGCAGCGTCCCGTCGGGCTCCTCGTCGATGCGGTCCATGCGGCCGAAGAGAGTGACGTCACCGGCGACGGGGACCTGGACGTAGGCCTCCACCTGGAACGGCTCTGCGGCCAGGTCTTCTCGCCGAGCGAAGCGGTGGAGAGCGTCCAGGTTGCGGTCGTGCAGCTCCTGAGCCTCGGCCATCCGCAGGTACCGTGGTGAAAGGGCGGCCCAGCGCTCCTCGAACATATCGATGAGCCGTCCTTCGGTACGATCCTCCTGGGGCGCCTTTGAGAAGAAGTCGCAGAGGACGTTGTGGACGAGGCTGCCCGCGGTGTCGGAGGGGCGCAGGCGCGGCCGGAGCTTATCGATGTACTGGTAGCGGTAGCGCAGGCGGCAGGTGCTAAAGACGCGCACGCGGAGCGGCGATAGGCGGAATACGGCACTCATGTTGCAGCGGCTCGCTATCCCCGCAGCGCCGCCACGGAGGACTTGTTGGCGATGTCCAGGCCGCGATTCGTGAGCAGGAGCACCTGCTGGCCGATAACCTCGAAGCCGGCGCCGACGGTGCCGCCGGCGAGGAAGCGGGCGTGCATGTTCTCCAGGATTACGGCGAGCTTGAAGTGGGCGAGCACGGTGTAGAAGTCCAGGTTGGCCAGGTCCCGGCCACTCCGCTCGGCATAGCGGGCCGCCGCCTCCTGACGAGTGGGGAAGCCGGGCAGGGCGGTGACCACGACGCTGGCGATCCCCGGCGCTGCCATCATGTTCACTTCGTCGGGGTCCGCCCAGTACATCATCAGCAGGCCCACGTCGGCCAGGGGATCACCCAGGGTGGCCATCTCCCAGTCCAGGATGGCAGCGATGTGCCCCTGCTCGTCGAGGATGGCGTTGTCCAGCCGGTAGTCGCCGTGGACGATGGTTGCGTCGCTCTCGGTGGGGAGGGCGGCGGCCAGGCGGCGGGCGATGTCCTCGAGTTCGGGGAGCTCGCGCGTCTTGGCGCGGGCGAGTTGCTCCGTGAAGCGACGGACCTGCCGCTCGAGGTAGCCCTGGGGCTTGCCGAAGTCCGCCAAGCCCACGTCGGTGGGCGCGACCGAGTGGAGGTGGACGAGGATGTCGATGAGTTCGTCGGCGATGCGGCGGCGCTGCGCCTCGTCGAAGCTGCGCGCGAACGTGGGAGCGTCGAGCGGCACCATCCCCTCGACATACTGCATCACGTAGAAGGGCGCGTCGTTGACGGAGGTGTCCTCGCAGAGGGCGAAGGTGTGCGGCACCGGGACTTCGCTGTCGGCCAGGGCGGAGATGACGCGGAACTCGCGCCGCATGTCGTGGGCGGTGGGCTGGACGTGGGAGAGGGGCGGGCGCCGGAGTACCCACTGCTGCCCGTCCGCCCGCAGGCGGTAGGTGATGTTGGAGCGTCCGTGACCGATGATCTCGGGGCTGAGATCATCGACCGGGGCCACGTTGGCCCTGAACCAGGGGACGACTCGCTCCAGATCGATGCCGGGTACACTACCGCTCATGCTTCATGACCTCCGCCGCAGGCCCGGTCTGAGATCCGAGCCTCGTAGGAAACGTTACGCTGAAGTCCATGCATGATTATAATCTCCCCAGAAGGTGAGCAGCTTGCAGGGCCGACTTTCGGCTCGGCGCTGGGCCGAAGCGTTGAGGGAGGTCTCATCATGCCCGTCGATTTCAACTTGGCCCCGGAGGTGGAAGAGGTCCGCCAACGGGTGCGGAAGTTCATGGATGCGGAGGTTCGCCCCGTAGAGAAGAAGCTGCAGGAGGAGCGGGCCGAGCGCAGCGCTTACGTCCAGGCCATCATAGGGCTGCGTCAGAAGGCGCGGCAAGTGGGGCTGTGGAACCCTCACCTGCCGCCGGAGTGGAGTGGCATGGGGCTGGGGCCGGTAGGGATGGCATTCGTATCCGCTGAGGCGGGCCGCACCACAATCGGCCCGTTCGTGATCAACGCGCAGGCGCCGGACGAGGGCAACATGCACACCCTGCTCCATTGGGGGACGCCGGAGCAGAAGGAGAAATACCTGCGACCCCTGGCCGAAGGCCTATGCCGGTCCTGCTTCGCGATGACCGAGCCGGAAGTGGCGGGGTCCGACCCAACCCTCATCCAGACCACGGCGGTCAAGGACGGCGACGACTGGGTGCTCAACGGGCACAAGTGGTTCGCCTCCGGGGCGCACGGCTCCAAGTTCGCCATCGTGATCGCCCGCACCGATCCCGACGCCGAGCCGCCGCAGGCCCGGAACTCAGCGTTCGTCGTCGACACACCCACGGAGGGGTGGGAGATCGTGCGGGACGTGGAGACCCTGATCGGCCCAGCCAATCACCCCGAAATCCGTCTCACGAACGTCCGCGTGCCGGCGGACGCGATGCTGGGAGGCCGCGGCGAGGGGCACCGCCTGGGCCAATACCGCCTGGGGCCGGCCCGACTCGCTCACTGCATGCGCTGGATCGGCAACGCTGAAGTCGCGCTCGAGATGATGGTGGACCGGGCCCTGAAGCGGTACTCTCACGGCTCCTACCTCGCGGAGAAGCAGGCCATTCAGTGGATGATGGCGGAGTCCGCCATGGAGCTGTACACGGGCAAGCTCATGGTGCTCCATGCCGCGTACAAGATCGAAAACGACCTGCCGTTCAGACAGGAAGTCTCCATGGCCAAGGTGCATGTCGCTAACAGCCTCTGGCGGATCATCGATCGCGCTATTCAGGTTCATGGGGCCCTCGGCATCACTACCGACATGCCCCTTGAGCAGATGTTGCGGACCTCGCGATTCGCTCGCCTGGCCGACGGGGCCGACGAGGTGCACATGCAGACGATCGCCCGCACCGTGATCCGCGCCTACGAGAAGGACGGCAACACCAGAGCGGCGACGGGCGAACTGCTGTAGGCGCCCCTAGCCCAAGCCTGGGTCGTCCACTGCTCCCTCGATGTGCTCGACCCTCGCGACCTGACCGTCCAGCGCCAGCGACACGGCGATCACGTCGATGCGCTGGTCTTCCGGGCAATCTGGCTGCGTCTGCACGTAGGCCTCAGCGGCGGCGAGCAGGTGACTGGCCTTGGTCGCGGTGACAGACTCCGCCGGCGACCCCAGAGCGTCCCCGCGACGGGTGCGCACCTCCACGAACACCAGCGTGGAGCCCCGTTCAGCGATTATGTCGATCTCTCCCTCGCGGGTGCGGAAGTTGCGCTCGCGGATGCGATAGCCCTTCGATTCAAGGTGAGCGGCGGCGACCCGCTCGCCGAAGTCGCCGAGGTCGCGGCGAGCGCGGGTCACGGCCTCAGTACGCCCCCTGGCGCTCGAAGAT